>NZ_SMLA01000017.1:0-106423 GCF_004349225.1 Saccharopolyspora karakumensis | reverse complement strand
CCCAACTTCAGTGGAAATCCGGTGCCCGACTTCAGTGGAGGTCTTGTGGTCGGTTGCGGTGGGGGTCTGGGGATGGGTTTCGGTGGGAATCGGGGGCTCATCGGTCTCGTGGCCCGCGGAGGGGTTGACGATGCAGCTGACGAGGGGGTTCCGGTTGTCGCGGACGTTGCACTTCTGGTTGCACAGCACGCAGGGGCGGACCGGTCTGCCCTCGCGGACCTCGGCGACGAGGTCGGGATCGGCGATCTGCGCCCGGGTCATCTCGACCAGGTCCGCCACGCGGTCGTCGAGGGCTCGCTGAGCCTGGTCCGGGTCGACGACGCTGCCTTGCAGCACGACCGGCGTTCCTCCGGCGGCTTCGCGGATCCCCTTGCAGAGGTCGATGTTGAAGCCGGGCTCGGTGTGCAGGTCGGGACGGGTGGCGGAGGTGCCCATCGCCGAGCCGCGGACCACCACCAGGTAGTCGACCGCGTCGCGGACCGATTCGACGACGCCGACCGCGGCCTCCGGCGTGATGCCGGCCCACGGCGCGAGCTCATCGCAGGACAACCGCAGTCCGACCACGCCCTCCCCGACCTCCTCGCGCACCGCGGCGAGGACCTCGCGCAGCAGGCGGGTGCGGTCGGTGCCGTAGTCGTCGGATCGCTGGTTGGTCAGCGCGGACAGGAACTGCCGCAGCAGCGAGAACTGCCCGGCGTTGAGCTCGACCCCGTGCAATCCGCTGCGCATCGCCTCGCGCGAGGCCGAGGCGAAACCCACCACCAGCGCGTCGATCTCGGCCTGCTCCAGCTCCATCGGCATCTCGCGGCCGGCGACGTCGGGCACCCGCGAGGGCGCCCACAGCACGCGCTGCGAGAACGCCGAGGAACCCTGCGACCCGGAGTGCCCGAGCCCGGCGAGCACCACGGTCCCGTGCGGGCGGCACGCCTCGGCCACCGCGGCCCAGCCAGGACCGCAGCGCGACGCCAGCGGAGCGCGTTCGTAGGGCCAGTCCGAGTCGTGCGCGCTCGCGATCTCGGTGACCAGCACACCGGCTCCACCGGCGGCGCGCGCCGCGTAGTAGCCGACGTGCCGGTCCGAGATGTCGCGATCGCGCCCGAGGTTGGTATCGTGCGGTCCGAACAGGACCCGCGAGGGTGCGGTGCTCCGGCCGATCCGGACGGGGTCGACGAGCTTCACAACCCGCTCACCAGCGGAGACGAGTCGCAGGGCTTCGCCGGGACGGCGGGCATGCCGAGCCCGACCTTGCGCCGCGAGGAACGCGAGTGGTCCTGCGTCGCCTTGGGCAGCTCGCTCTTGTCCACGATGGACAGCGCGGACTGCCCGTGCCCCTGCACGCACTCGGGGTCGGGTCCGTCCAGCGGGAGTCCGGTGAAGAACTTCGCCGCCATGCAGCCGCCCTGGCAGGCGTCGTAGTGCGAGCAGGACGCGCACGCCCCCGCCGACTGCGGCTGCCGTAGATCGTTGAACAGCTCCGATTCCCGCCACACGCGGGCGAAACCGCCCTCCTCGCGGACGTTCCCGCCCTTGAACACGTCGTGGATGGCGAACGGGCACGCGTAGACGTCGCCGACCGGGTCGATCAGGCACACCACCCGGCCCGCGCCGCACAGGTTCAGGCCCGGCAGCGGGGTCGATCCCAGCGCGTTGAGGTGGAAGAACGAGTCTCCGGTGAGCACCTGGTCGCCGCGGGCGACCAGCCAGTCGTAGATCTGCCGCTGCTGCGCGTCGGAGGGGTGCAGCTCGTCCCACACGTCGGCGCCGCGCCCGGACGGCCGCAGCCGGGTGATGCGCAGCTGCGCGCCGAACCGGTCGGCGATGACCTTGAAGTCGTCGAGCTGGTCGACGTTCTGGCTGGTCATCACCACCGAGATCTTGAAGTCGCGCATGCCCGCGTCGGAGAGGTTCTCAAGCGCGGTCATCGCCATGTCGAACGATCCGGGCCCGCGCACCGCGTCGTTGACCTCGCGGGTCGCGCCGTCGAGGGAGATCTGCACGTCGACGTAGTCGGTGGCGGCCAGGCGGCGCGCGCGTTCGGCGTCGATGCGCAGCCCGTTGGTGGAGAACTTGACCCCGACCTGGTGGTCGATGGCGTAGTCGAGGAGTTCCCAGAAGTCGGGGCGCACGGTGGGTTCACCGCCGCCGACGTTGACGTAGAAGACCTGCATGCGTTGCAGCTCGTCGATGACCGCCTTCATCTCGGCGGTGGAGAGCTCGTTCGGGTCCCGCCGCCCGGAGGAGGACAGGCAGTGCTCGCAGGCCAGGTTGCAGGCGTAGGTCCACTCCCACGTCAGGCAGATCGGGGCGTCGAGTCCGCCCTTGAACTGCTCCACGAGCGCGGGAACCGGTGCTGTGGTGGTCATTGCAGGCTCACTTCCAACGGGACTTCGTCGTCTGCATTGGGTGGCAAGTGTTTTCTCAACGCGGCGAAGCCGCCGTCTCAGGTGCAGGGCTCAGCCGGCACCGCTTCGACGAACCTCACTCCTGCGGGCGGATCATGTCGGATGCGGCCAGGGAGGCCAGTGCTGCGCGGAACTGCGGGCGGCGCTGCTCGGGGATGCGCGCCAGCGCCTCTTCGACGCTGGCGTGCTCGTCGAGCTCGCGGACCAGTTCCACCAGTTCGGGAACCTTCAGGAACGACAGCTTCCGGTTGCCGAAGTGGTACGCGAGCGCCCCGAAGGGTTCGGGGCGCAACGCGACCTGCGGATTCAACCGGTAGCCGCAGCTGATGTCGAACTCCGCGGCGGCCACGATCAGTAGACCCCGCACATCCCGTCGATGGAGACTTCCTCGACCAGGAGTTCTTCCTCGACGACGGGCTCGTTTCCGGTGCTCTGTTCGATCTGCTGGTCAGCCATGCGATGCTCCTCACAGTGTCGAGCTACCATCGACACGGTATTTGCACCGAGTGCATTTTTACAAGACGTGGAGCGGGATCCGTTGCGGCATGACACATCTGGAGTACAGCGAACGGGTGGGCGCCGGAAGGTCACCAGCGCAGCGGAACTGGAGCAGGTCGCCTTCGACCTCTTCGACGAGCAGGGCTTCGAGCGCACCACGGTCACCGACATCGCGGCCGCCGCGGGCATCGCGCGGCGCACGTTCTTCCACTACTTCCCGTCGAAGAACGACATCCCGTGGGGCGACTTCGACGCGGGCCTGGAGCGGATGCGCGCCGAGTTCCGCGCGCTGCCGGACGACCTCCCGCTGATGGACGCCGTGCGGCACTGCCTGGTGGAGTTCAACCGGGTCCCGGACGAGAAGGCCCCCGACCACCGCAGGCGCATGCGGCTGATCCTGGGAGTGCCCGCGCTGCAAGCGCATTCGACGCTGCGCTTCGAGGCCTGGCGCGAGGTGGTGGCCGAATACGTCGGCCACCGCCTCGGCCAGTCGTCAACCGCGCTGACCCCGCAGACCATCGCGCACGCGACGCTGGGCGTGGCGCTGTCGGCGTACCAGCACTGGCTGGATCATCCCGAGCAGGACCTCTCGGGCCTGCTCGACACGGCGATGCGCGAGCTCGCGCGCGCGCACGCCGCTCAGTAGTCGTCGATCGAGCAGAACGACCACTACCGGGTCTCTCAGTAGTCGGCTTCGGTGTAGCGGATCAGGCCGCGCAGGTTCTTGCCGGCCATCATGTCCGCGTAGCCGGTGTTGATGTCCTCCAGCTTGTACTCGGTGGTGATCAGCTCGTCGAGCTTGAGAGTGCCGTTGCGGTAGTGCTCCAGCAGCCGTGGGATCTGCGTGCGCGGGCTGACCCCGCCGAAGATCGCGCCCTGCAACCGCTTCTGCAGCAGGGTGAGCTCGAACAGGCTCACCTGGGCGTCGATCTGATCGGCCCGGCCCATGCCGGTCACCACGACCTGACCGCCCTTCTTGGTCATCGACAACGCCGGCTGCAGGTGCTCACCGGTGGTCTCGCCGATGCAGATCAGCACGCCGTCGGCCAGCTGACCCCAGGTCAGCTCCCCGACCGCTTCGTGCGCCTCGGCCATCGAGGCGAAGGAGTGCGTGGCGCCGAGCTCCTCGGCCTTGGTCCGCTTGAACTGCACCGGGTCCACCGCCACGACGTAGCGCGCACCCGCCGCAGCGGCTCCCTGCACGGCGTTGATGCCGACGCCGCCGCAGCCCACGACGACCACGGTGTCACCGGTGCGGGTCTCGCCGATCTCGGTGGCGGTCCCCCAGCCGGTCGACACGCCGCAGCCCAGCAGCGCGGCCTTCTCCAGCGGGATGTCCTTCTCGATGGTGAGCACCGATGCCTGGTTGACCGTCACGTACGGCGCGAAGGTGCCCAGCAGGCACATCGGAGCGGCGGGTTTGCCCTGGTAGGAGATGCGGTGGCCGCCGGAGATCGCCTCTCCGGACAGCAGGCCCGCGCCCGCGTCGCAGAGGTTCTGCATCCCCTTCGCGCACGCACGACACCGGCCGCAGCCCGGGATGAAGGTCAGCACCACGTGGTCGCCTTCCTCGATCCCGGTGACCCCGGCACCCACCTTGGTGACCACACCGGCACCTTCGTGCCCACCGACGGCCGGGTAGATCGCCATCGGGGTGGCGCCGGTCCGCAGGTGCTCGTCCGAGTGGCACAGGCCCGAGGCCGCGAGCCTCACCTGCACTTCGCCCTCGATCGGATCGCCCAGTTCGATCTCTTCGACTTCCCAGTCCTTGCCCGGCTCGTGCAAGATCGCGGCCTTCGTCTTCATATCCACTCCTCGTCGAGTGCGGAAGAACATGCGCATCCGAGAATGAGAACCCGGTCACACCGAAGTCAATGCCGCGATCGAACGATCAGCAGCGGTGCCGGTGTGTGGTGGATCAGCTTGTGGCTGGTCGAGCCCAGGTGGGCGCCCGCGACACCACCGCGTCCGTGCGCGCCCACGACCACCAGTTGTGCCTCGGTCGCGTGGTTGATCAGCGCCGCCACGGGGGAACCGCGCCCCACGATCCGCTCGACCTCGACGCCGGGGAACCGCTCCCGCCACCCGGCCATGACCTCGGCGAGGAAGCGCTGCGCCTGCTCGGCGACCTCCTCGCTCGGCAGCCTGCTGCGCAACCACCTCAGGTCGAGGCCGACGACCTCCCAGGTGTGCACCACGTGCAGCGGTTCGCCGAGCATGTCGGCCAGCCGGAAGGCCTGCGCGAGCACCGGCGCGGCGGATTCGGCGTCGTCCACACCGGCCACGACCGGGCCCGCGTCCGGGAACGTGGGCGGATCGCCGACGTCGGGCACGACCGCGACCGAGCCGAGCGCGTGCGCGGCGACCTTGACCGCGACCGCGCCCGCCAGCAGGCCGGTGAACCCGCCGAAGCCCCGGTCGCCGACCACCAGCAGTTCGGCGGCGGCGGACTCGGCGACGAGCACCCGCTCGGGCGGCCCCGGGATCGCCGCCGAGGTCACCTCGACGTCGGGCTGCTCGGACCGGACGCGCTCGGCGGCGTCGGAGAGCCAGTGGGCGACCTGCGCGCGCACGTGCGCCTCGCCCGGATGTGCGGTCGGGTCGGCGTAGACGATCCGCAGGCCGCAGCCGCGCCGCGCCGCCTCGCGCGCCGCCCAGGCCGCGGCGTTGCGCGCCACCGCCGAGCCGTCGACTCCCACCACGACGTTCATCACGGCCTCCCCGGTCGTCCCCTCCCAGGGTCGTCGACCGGGGCGCGACGCGCCTCCCGGGTCAGACCGGCAGGTGACCCGGGACGAGCAGTTCGGTGTTGCGATCGGTGTAGGCGCCGAGCTGACTCAGGTCGGTGTGCGGGTCGTTGAACGACAGCTCCCGGTACAGCGCCGCGAGCCCGGCGGGCGAGCGGTCGTCGTAGTCGGCCTGGTACGGGCTGTCGGCCTCGATCAAGGTCGTGAACAGCGACACCGTGCCGTCGCGGTTGTCGGCGATCTCGATGGTCCTGGCCAGCTGCGGGAAGTCGACGTGCGAGGCGGTGTTGATCTCCCAGAACCCGCGTTCGGGCTCGTCGGCGGCGTGCGGGGTGATGGTGTTGCGATGGGTGTGGCCGTTGACCCAGGCCAGCACGTTGGGGAACCGCTGGAGCAGCCGGACCACGCCGTCCCCGCCCACGCGGGCCTCGCCGGGCGAGCGGAAGTCGGGCCACAGCGCCGTCATCGTGTCCGAGGTGTGGTGGCTGAACAGCACGAAGAGCTCGTCCGTGGCGTGTCGGCTCTGCTTGCGGCCGAGCTCGTCGTAGTAGGTGGAGCTGCCCCGGGTCAGCACGTCCTGCAGCCACCGGTACTGGCTCAGACCGATCGAGCCCTCCGCCAGACCGGCGGTGTTGGTGCTGTCCATGGCGATTCCGGTGACGCCCGGGGCGATGCGGAAGGTGTAGTAGGGCTTGGGGTCCGCGGAGTCGAACCCGTGGCCGATCGGGCCCGGCCCGGTGTTGGCCTCGTCGAGGTGGGCGGTGATGAACTGCTCGGTGGTGAAGGGGTGCCGCCGCTCGTCGGGCGTCACGGTGCGCACGATGGTGTTGCCGCCGAGCACCATCTGGCCCGACGCCTCCCGCGTGCCGTGCAGCATCTCGGCGACGGCGGCGGCTTCCCGCTCATCGCGCCCGATGATCTTGCGGTCGCCCGTGTACCAGTCGTTGACGCGCGGGATGACCTGGTCGGCGAGGGTTCCCATGACGCTGTTGTCGTGGTTTCCGAACACCGCGTACCAGGGGATGTCCAGGCCGGGGCTGGCGAAGGGCCGGAGCGCGTCGGCGAGCAGCCCGGGAAGCACGGGGAACCCGGCCTCGCGGAAGTGGTCCTCGACGCCGCCTTCGGGGTGCCAGTACAGCGGGTCGCCGGAGGCCTGGACCCCTTCGTAGTGGGCGGCGCCGGTGTTCTGCGCGATCCGCCCGCCGTTGAGGACGGCGAAGTACCAGTCGAGCTCGGCGAGCTCGTGGTTGTCGGTGCTGTCACCGGTGGTGATCATGAAGTCCATCGGCGCCCCGGTGACCGGGCCGGTGCGCAGCTCGTTGACCCGCTGCACCAGGTGCGCGGCGGCCAGCGCGCCCAGCGTCTCCTGGGGCCGGAACGCCCCACCGGCCAGCGGGTGCAGGTACTCGAAGCGCGCGGGGCTCTGCGCGTCGGTCACGTGCAGGTCGGTGAACTGGGTGAACGCGGTGATCGGAACGCGCCGGTCGATCCTGCCCGGGTCGGCCACCGCGAGCTCGGTGCGCACGACCTGCGGCCAGCCCGGCCCGGCGAGCAGCCGCCGGTAGCCCTCGCCGGCAGCGGGTTGCGCGGCCGTCTCCAAGGTCGTCCGAGCCGGCCGGGGGCTCGCTGAAGCGGAGCCGACGCCCAGTGCCACGCCCGTGATGCCCGCGGCCAGCATGAAGCCGCGCCTGCTCAAGTCCGCCATACCCAGTCCTCTGATCGCGCCGGAACTGATCAGAAAATCTTTCATGTTTGGCGGATGCGGAACACCTCAGTTCAGGTGAAAGCCCGGGAAACAACACTCGAACGGCGCAGCCGAGCTCACGCGGAGGACATGAGGGCGACGGCGAGGCGAACCCGGGTCACCCCAAGACGCCGGTCGGCAGGACCGCGTGCACGCCCCAGGCCTGGTTGGCGATCTGGGTGATGCGCATGTCGACCGTCGCGCTGGCCAGCGCCAGCGCCGCACCGCGGTCGAGGGCCTGCTCGATCTGCAGCCAGTCGACCATGGCGCTCAACGCGGTGGCGGTGGCCTCGTTGAGGTCGGCGTCGAAGCCGAACGTGACCAGGCCGGCGGGGGTTTCGGCGTGGATGCCGGGAACCGGGCGATCCACGACCAGGTCCAGCCGCACCCGGGTCGTCATGCCGCACTCGATGGCCGTGCCCCCGACCTCGCCGTCGCCCTGCCGGGCGTGGCCGTCGCCGAGCAGCAGCAACGCGTCCGGAACCGTGACCGGCAGGTACAGGGTCGATCCCGCGACGAGCTCGCGGCAGTCGATGTTGCCGCCGCCTTCGGAACGCGGCGGGATCGTCGAGTGCTCACCCGGTTCCTCCGGCGGCATGCCGACCACGCCGAGGAACGGCGCGAGCCGCACGGTGTGCCCGTGCTGGTCGGTGCCCGTCCCGCCGTCGAGCTCCCACAGCAACCAGGTCCGCTCGGCGTGGTCCACGCGCAGCCGGCGCATCAGCCAGTCGTCCTTGCCCGCGGTCGCCGTCCACCCCCACCCGGCGGGGGTGAGCTCCTCGAAGTGCACCGCGAGCACCATCCCGGGCTTGGCGCCGCGCACGGCGACCGGGCCGGTCAGGCAATGTCCCCGCCGCTCGGCGAGCATGACGGGCTGCTGATCCCCCGGCACCTCGTGGCGCCGCAGGAAGCCGCTGGAATCCAGCGACTCCACCGTCACGACGTCCCCTGCCTCCACGGTGAGCACCGGCGCGGTGTCCCGGCTGAACACGTCGACGACGCTGCCCGCCTCGGCCCGAACCTCGAAAGAACCCACCACGACCTCCGCCCCTGGAACTCCCATCACCCAACCAGGACCGACGCTCCTGGCCAAGTGGGGGAGCCCACGTCAGCGATGCGTCACGTCGAGGGCGGCCCGGATGATGGTGCCGGTGTCGAGACCGTGGTGGCGGTAGACCTCGTCGAGCGATCCGGACTGGCCGAAGCCCGTGACGCCCAAGTGGACCGCGGGAATCCGGTTGACACCGGCCAGGAACGCCAGCGCGTGCGGGTGTCCATCCAGGACGGTGACCATCGGGCGCGCCCGATCCGCCGGGAAGACCTGGTCCAGCACGCTCCGGTCCGCATCACCCCGATGGGCCCGGAACAGCAGGTCCGCGCTGGTCACGCACACGACGTCGGCGCCGATCCCCTGGTCGGCCAGCCGGTCGGCCGCGGCCAGCGTCTCGGTCATCAGCGCGCCCATGCCCACCAGCGTCACCTGCGGGTCGGCGTCGCGCCGCAGCGCGTAGGCGCCTCCGACGACCTGCCTGCGGCGGCGTTCGCGCGCCGCCGGATCGGCGGGCACCGACGCCAGCGCCTGGTCCACCGGACGCGTCGACAGCCGCAGGTAGGACGAGGATCCGCCGGGCTTGCCGAGCTCCGACATGGCCCCCAGCAGGCACCACTCGGTGTCGACGGCGAACGCGGGCTCGTAGCTGGTCACGCCGGGCTGCTCCAGCCCGATCGAGGGCGTTCCGACCGACTGGTGCGCCCCGCCCTCCGGCGCCAGGCTCACCCCGGAGGGCGTGCCGACCAGGATCGACTGACCCCCGGCGTAGAGGCCGAACGACCACGGTTCGAGCGCGCGACCCAGGAAGCAGTCGTAGACCACGCCGATCGGCAGCAGCGGCTGACCCCACCGGCTCCAGGTCGACCCGAGCTCGCCGAGCAGGCTGACCAGGTTCGTCTCGGCGATGCCCAGTTCGATGTGCTGGCCGGCGGGCCGTTCCCGCCAGTGCAGAATGGTCTCGGCGTCGTCGGCGAACCAGTCGACGCGCTCGGACGGGGACCACACGCCGACCTTGTTCAGCCAGCCACCGAGGTTGGTGGTCGAGCTGACGTCGGGTGCCAGCGTCACGATCCGCTCGGCGGCCTCCGGCGACTCGCGGGTCAGGTCCAGCAGCGTGCGTCCCAGCGCCGCCTGCGTCGTGGTCGTCCCGCTCGGCGTGCGCCCGATGTCGGTGGGCAGCTTCGGCGGCTTGACTCGGGCGCGTTCGCGGCGGCGCAACCGGGAAGCCGTTTCCGCGCAGCGCTTCCCGGCCGGGCTGTCGTCGGCGAAGCGGTGCCACGGGTCGTCGAGGTCGGCGCCGACCTGACCGGCCAGCTGCCGCATCTGCTCCTCGCCCAGCAGCGAACCGTGGTTCTGCGGGTGTCCCTCGGTCGCCAGGCCGTAGCCCTTGATGGTGTAGGCGAAGATGACCGTGGGCCGGGTGTCGTCGATGGCCTTGAACGCCGAGTCCAGCGCGTCCAGGTCGTGCCCGCCCAGGTTGCGGATGGCCACCGCCAGCGTCTCGTCGTCCACATCGGACAGCAGTCGCTCGATCGCGGCGTCCCCGCCGGGAATCCGCTCCCGCAGCTGCGGCGGCGTGCAGCGCAGCAGGCGCTGGTACTCGGGGTTGCTCATGCCGTCGATGCGTTCGCGCAGGGCCTCGCCGCCGGGACGGGTGAACAGCTCCTCCAGCACCTGCCCGTACTTGAGGGTGATGACCTGCCAGCCCGCGGCGGTGAACATGCCCTGCAGCCGGTTCGCGGCGATGTTGGGCACGACGCGGTCCAGCGACTGCCGGTTGAGGTCGACGATCCAGACGACCTCGCCCAGGTCGGCGACGGTCGGGTCGAGGATCGCCTCCCAGCAGGCACCTTCGTCGAGCTCCGCGTCGCCGAGCAGCGAGTACTGGCGTCCGGTGCCCGCCCCTCCGCCGTGGGTGTCGACGTAGCGGCGGGCCACCGCGCCCCAGATCGGCGCGGTGGCGCCGATGCCGACCGAACCGGTGGAGTAGTCGGCCGGGTCGGGGTCCTTGGTGCGGCTCGGGTAGCTCTGCACACCGCCGTAGGAGCGCAGCGTCGTGAGATGCTTCTCGTCGAGCGAGCCGAGCAGGTAGTTGATCGCGTGCAGCACCGGCGAGGCGTGCGGTTTGACCGACACGCGGTCGGCTGCGGTGAGGTGTTCGAAGTACAGCGCGGTCATGATCGAGACCATCGAGGCGCAGGACGCCTGGTGCCCGCCGACCTTGAGCCCGGAGTTGTTCGGCCGCACCCTGTTGGCGTGGTCGATCATCGCGGTCGCCAGCCACAGCACCCGCTGCTCGACCTCACGCAGGTCCGCCGTCTCGGTGCGCGCCGGTACCAGGCTCGTCATCACGCCTCCTCGCGTTGCCACATTGCGCCCAGAAGAACACCAAGACCAGAATCACTGCACAAGACCCGGCCGGCGAATCGAGCAATCTGCTCACCGGGTCGGGCCGCAACGACCGACGAGGTGAACATATTGCCCACCGCCGAGCCGCTCGACGACATCGACATCCGGCTGCTGCTGGCCCTGCGCGAGGAACCGCGGGCGACCGTGGTCGCGCTGGCCGACCGAGTCGGGCTGTCCCGCAACACGGTTCAGGCGCGGCTGGCGAAGCTGGAACCGAAACTCGGTTCGTTCGAACGCCGCATCGACCCGGCGACCCTCGGCTACCCGCTGACCGCGTTCATCACCGTCCAGGTCACCCAGCAGCACCTCGACCGGCTGGCCGGCGCGCTGGCCGAGATCCCGGAGGTGGTGGAGGTTTTCGGCCTCACCGGCGACTCGGACCTTCTGGTGCGCGTGGTCGCCACCGACGCCGACCAGCTCTACCGCATCGCCGGGCGCATCCTCGACACACCGGGTGTCGAGCGCACCAGCTTCTCGCTGGCCATGCGCACTCTCGTCGACTTCCGCCTGACCCCGCTACTCGCGGACAAGCTCCGCCCTGACGCCCAGTAGCCGCACCGGGCGGTCCAGCGGGAACCGGGCCAGCGCCTGCTGCGCCGCGACGTCGATGGGTTCGAAGGCCCTGGTGGGTTCGGCGAGCGTGACGCCGTGGGTGTGGGTGGCGAAGCGGGAGTCGCGGACCTTGACCACCACTCGGCGGGCCAGCGTGTCGTCGGCGGCCAGGTCCTCGGAGACCTGGCGGGACAGGCGGGTGATCTCGGCGCGCATCGGCTCGACCTCGCGCAGGTCGCGCTGGAAGGTGACCTCACGACCGTGCGAGCGGGCGCGGAACGGCTCGTCGCTGACCGGTGTGGAGTCGTAGCCGTGCGCGAGCGCCACCAGCCACGGTCCGATGTTGGGGCCGAACTCGCCCGCCAGGTCCGCCATCGGCGTGCGGGCCAGCTCGGCCACGGTGGCGATGCCGCGGGCGGCGAGCTTCTTGGCGGTCTTGGCGCCCACTCCTTGCAGCGCGTCGGTGGGCTTGTCGGCCATCACCTCGACCCAGTTGGTCACGTCCAGCCGGAAGACCCCGGCGGGTTTTCCCATGCCGGAAGCCAGTTTCGCCCGCAACTTGTTGTCGCCGATGCCGATCGAGCAGTTCAGCGCGGTGCGCTCGCGCACGAAGCGCTGGACGTAGCGGGCGGTGTCGACGGCGTCCTCGGTGTCGACGAGCATGAACGCCTCGTCCCAGCCGATGACCTCCAGGACCCCGCCCAGCTCGCCGAGCGCGGTCATCACGTCGGCGGAGGCGGCCAGGTAGGTCTCGCGGTCGGCGGGCAGGAACACCGCCTCCGGGCATCGCGCCGCCGCCGTGCGCAGCGGCGTTCCCGACTTCACGCCCTGGGCCCGGGCCTCGTAGGAGGCGCCGGCGACCACACCGCGCTGGGTCGGATCGCCCGAGCCGCCGACCAGCACCGGTGTGCCGACCAGCTCGGGGTACCGCAGCAGTTCCACGGCGACGATGAACTGGTCGAGATCGATGTGCAGCACCACCCGTTCCACGCCGGTCAGCATCGTCGGAAACGCCCGCTCGCGCCAGGTCCCGCGCCGATGCGCGAGACTGTCGTGGTGAGCAAGCGAAGCGCCGGGATCCTGCTGTACCGCCTCGACGGCCCGAGCGTGCTGATCGTCCACCCCGGCGGTCCGTTCTTCAAGAACAAGGACATCGGGGCCTGGAGCCTGCCCAAGGGCGAGTACGAGCCCGACGAAGACCCGAAGGCCGCGGCCCTGCGCGAGTTCACCGAGGAGACCGGCATGGCCCTGCCCGACCACGACCTGGTGGCCCTGGGCGAGGTCCGGATGCGCAGCGGCAAGGTCATCCAGGCGTGGGCGGCCGAGCGTGACTTCGACGTGGAGGCCCTGCGCAGCAACACCTTCGACCTCGAATGGCCACCCCGCTCCGGCCGCCGCCAGGCCTTCCCCGAGGTCGACCGCGCCCTGTGGTGCGATCTCGACACCGCCCGCACCAAGCTCAACCCCGCCCAGGCCCCCTTCGTCGACCGCCTCCTCGCCCACCTCACCCCGTGATCCCGAACCGGGGACTCGACCCCGCCGACCCCGCCGCGATACCCGGATTGCTCCGGTACTCCGCCACCTGATTACGGCCGTATTCCGCGTCCGGCCTCCGGGTCGGCGAGCATGGAAGCCCCGCCCGGACGTAGCCGGACGGGGCTTCATCAGCCGGTTTCTCAGGCGTCGAGCGACTTCTCCCGCGTCTCGCGGCTGGCCAGCAGCGCGACCAGGGTGACCGCGCCGGCCACCGCCAGGTAGACGCCGACCCAGCCCAGTCCGTAGGAACCGGCGAGCCAGGTGGCGATGTAGGGAGCGACCGAGGCGCCCAGCAGGCTGGCCACGTTGTAGGACACCGAGGCGCCGGTGTAGCGCACCGCGGTCGGGAACAGCTCGGGCAGCAGCGCGCCCATCGGACCGAAGGTCATGCCCATCAGGCCGAGACCGACCACCAGGAACAGCACCGTGGCCGTGGTCGAGTGGGTGCCGAACCACGGGCCCATCAGCAGGCCGAACACGATGATCGCGAGGGTGGTGACCACCAGCGTGGGACGCCGGCCGTAGCGGTCGGCCAGCAGCCCGGCCACCGGCACCGTCAGGCCGAAGAACACCACGCCGACCAGCAGCATCACCAGGAAGGTCGAGCGCTCGTAGCCCAGGCCCGATTCGGACGTGCCGTAGGACAGCGAGAACACCGTCATCAGGTAGAACAGCACGTAGGTCGCCAGCATGATGAACGTGCCCAGCACCAGCGCCTTGAAGTCGGTGCGGAAGACCTGCACGAACGGGACCTTGGCGCGCTCGTTCTTCTCCAGCACCTTCGCGAACGCCGGGGTCTCGCTCAGGCTCAGCCGCACCCACAGGCCGACGATCACCAGCGCCGCGGAGACCAGGAACGGGATCCGCCAGCCCCACGAGGCGAACGCGGCATCGGACATGACGCCGGAGAGGATCAGGAACAGGCCGTTGGCGAAGAAGAACCCGATCGGCGCGCCCAGCTGCGGGAACGTCCCGAACAGCGCCCGCTTGCGCGGCGGCGCGTTCTCGGTGGCCAGCAGCGCGGCGCCACCCCACTCGCCACCGAGGCCCAGGCCCTGCCCGAACCGGCACAGCGCCAGCAGCAGCGGCGCCACGATGCCGATCTGCGCGTACCCGGGCAGCAAGCCGATCAGCACCGTGGAGATGCCCATGGTCAGCAGCGACGCCACCAGCGTCGCCTTGCGTCCGATGCGGTCGCCGAAGTGGCCGAACAGCGCCGAACCCACCGGCCGGGCGACGAAGGCGATGCCGAAGGTCGCCAGCGAGTTCAGCGTGGCCGCCGTCTCGTCACCCGCCGGGAAGAACAGCTTCGGGAAGATCAGCACCGCGGCCGTGGCGTAGACGTAGAAGTCGTAGAACTCGATCGAGGTGCCCACGAGGCTGGCGAGCACGACCTGTCGGGTCGAGTTGCGTGGGGTCTTGGACCCCGGATCCCCGGAACCCCGCGCCTGCGAGGCGTGGCCGACAGCCATAGCGCCGAACCTCCTGATTCACACGAACGGACGAACGACACTCTAAACCTTCGGCGACCACGTCCCGAGACGGGGTTCCCGCATGCTGGACAGTCAGGAGGCGAGGAACTCCATGATCAGCGCGGTCACCCGCGCCGGGTTGTCCTCCTGGACGAGGTGTCCGGCCTGTGGGATCCACTCCAGCCGGGCGTGCGGGATGCGCCGCGCCAACTCCCGGGCCCGATCCGCCGGCAGCCACGTGTCGTGCTCGCCCCAGCCGACGAGCACCGGGCACTCCAGATCGCCGTAGCGGTCCTCGACCTCGCGGGTGTAGCGCTCATCGGCCTGGGCGATCTGCCGGTAGAAGGCGGGCTGCCCGTCCTCGCCGAGCCACGGCGCCACCATCCGGTCCAGCACGTCGGGCCTGAGCTCGCGGTGCGCGGCGGTGGTCAGGTACCCGCGGACCAGCGACTCGTGCAGGTGCGGCGGCAGCGCGGCGAAGACCTCGGCGTTGGCGTTGACCAGGCGGAAGAACTCCGAACCCCAGGGCCGGACGCTCACCGCGTCCAGCAGCGCCAGCCGCCGGTACCGCACCCCGTCCAGCAGGGCGCTGCGCAGCGCCACCGCGCCGCCGAAGTCGTGGGCGATCACCGAGGGCTCGTTGAGCCCGCAGTGCCGCAGCCACCCGGTGAAGACCGCCTGCTGCGCGGCCAGCGACACGTCCTGCCCCTCGAACTTCGCCGAGCCGCCGTAGCCGGGCATGTCCCACAGGTGCACGCGGTACCGGGCGCTCAGGGCGTTGGCCACGTCCCGCCACACGAAGGAGGAGAAGGGCGTTCCGTGCATCAGCACGACGGTCTCCCCCTCCCCGAAGCTGTCCCACCGCACCTTCCCGTGCGGCGACTCGTACACCTCGGCGAGTTCCCAGCTCATCAAGACCTCCGCAGTCATCGCACCCCTGACCAGCGCGATTCGAATTTCGCGCGAAATTCGAATCAGAGCCTGAACCGCGCCTCAGACGACCGCTTCCTCCTCGTCCGGCGTGTCGTCGCCGCGGACCGGCAGGGTCCCGAAGACCGCGGGCGGCTCCTGCCAGTACGTCGCCGCGGCACCTTCGCGGATCGCCTGCCAGACCCGTTCGGGCGTGGTGGGCATGTCGATGTGGCGCACGCCCAGGTGCTTGACGGCGTCCACGACGGCGTTCTGCACCGCCGGGGTGGAGCCGACCGTCGCCGATTCACCGATCCCCTTGGCGCCCAGCGGGTTCAGCGGCGTCAGCGTCTCGGTGTTGGACACCTCGAAGGACGGCAGGTCCGCCGCCGAGGGGATCGCGTAGTCGGCCAGGGTCGCGGTCTCCGGGTTGCCGTCGGCGTCGAAGGTGACCTCCTCCCACAGCGCCTGGGCGATGCCCTGCGCGGCGCCGCCGTGCTGCTGGCCGCGCACCAGCATCGGGTTGAGGACCCGGCCGCAGTCGTCGACGGCGATGTGCCGCAGCGGCGTGACCTGCCCGGTCTCGACGTCGACCTCGACGACCGAGACGTGCCCGCCGAACGGGAAGGTCGCCCCGCCCGGGGCGAAGTCGACGTTGGCCGCCAGCCGCTCGCCCTCCTGCTCCGCGGCCTCGACCAGCTCGGCCCAGGCCACGGTCGCGCTCGGCACACCGGCCACGCCCAGCGCACCGCCGTCGGTGACCTCGATGTCGTCCACGTCGGCCTCCAGCTTCGAGGCCGCGATCTCCTTGGCCCGCCGCAGCACCTCCGTGCCCGCTTCGCGCACCGCGCTGCCGCCGATCTGCAGCGAGCGGGACCCGCCGGTGCCACCACCGCGCGGCACCTCGGCGGTGTCGGACTGCACGAACTCGATCGCGTCCATCGGGATGCCGAGCGTGTCGTTGACGATCATCGCGAACGCCGTCGCGTGCCCCTGGCCGTGCGCGGAGGTGCCGACCCGGATGCGGGCGCCCTCGGCGTGCACCTCGACCTCGGCGTACTCGCCGGCGCCGCCACCGGTGATCTCGACGTAGGCGCTGACCCCGATGCCCAGCAGCCGGTGCTCACCGGCCTCGATGCGGCGGGCCTGCTCGGCGCGCAGCTCCTCGTAACCGGCCAGCCGCAGCGCCTCGTCGAACGGCACCGCGTACTCGCCGCTGTCGTAGGTGGCTCCGGTCAGCGTCTTGTAGGGGAAGCTCTCCGGGACCAGGAAGTTCTTGCGCCGCAACGCGACCGTGTCCACGCCCAGTTCCGCGGCGGCCAGGTCCATGATCCGCTCCACCATCGCCGCGGCCTCGGGACGCCCGGCGCCGCGGAAGGCACCGACGGGCGTGGTGTTGGTCAGCGAGGCGATGCCGTCGTAGCTGATCTTCGGGATGTCGTAGACGGCCTGCGCCATGGTCCGCGTCGGGCCCAGCGCCAGCGATCCGCCGAAACCGGCGTAGGCGCCGCAGTCCCCGACGACCCGGCAGCGCATCCCGACGATCGAGCCGTCGCGGCGCAGTCCCAGCTCCACGTACTGCACCTGGCCGCGTCCGTGCGGCATTCCCTGCATGTTCTCCGAGCGACCCTCGACCCAGCGGACGGGGCGTTGCAGCTTCAGCGCGAGTCCGACGGCCACCACGTGCTCGGAGATCGCCCCGGCCTTGCCGCCGAAACCGCCGCCTACGTGCGGCGAGATCACCCGCACGCGCTCGTCGTCGAACCCGAAGGCCTTGGCCAGGCCGCTGCGCACGCCGTGCGGCATCTGGGTCGAGACGTGCACCGTGATGTCGTGGTCCGCGTCGGGCCCGCCCGGTTGCACGGCGACGGCGTTGCCCTCCAGCGGGACGACGGCGACGCGCTGGTTCTCGATGCGGGCCCGCACCACCACGTCCGCGCCGTCGAGCACCGAGTCCCCCGCTGCGTCGCGGTATCCGGCGGCGATGTTCGAACCGAGGTCGGGGAACTGCCTCTCGGCGTCGTCGTCCAGCGCGCGTTCCGGGTCGGCGACCACCGGCAGTGCGCGGTAGTCGACGTCGACGAGCTCGATCGCGTCGGCGACGGCCGCGGCCGACTCGCCCACGATGACCGCGACCGGCTCTCCGACGAAGCGCACCCGATCGGTGGCCAGCGGCCGCCGGACGGCCTTCGGGTTGACCTCCACGAACGGCGCGGGCACCGGGAGGTCCAGGTCGGCGGCCGTGTAGGCACCGACGACACCCGGCGCCTCGGCGGCTGCGGAGACGTCGATCCCGGCGATCTCGGCGTGCGCGAGGTGGGAGCGCACGAAACCGATGTGCAGCAGCCCTTCCACCCCGAGGTTGCCGATGTAGGTGCCCCGGCCGCGCAGCAGATCCGGATCTTCGACGCGCTGAACCTCGGTCCCCAGCAATGAACCCACCATGCGAAAAACCCTATCCCTCCGGACGAACACCGGCAGCGGTCGAAAACCGCG
Organism: Saccharopolyspora karakumensis; assembly: GCF_004349225.1. Taxonomy (NCBI): domain Bacteria; kingdom Bacillati; phylum Actinomycetota; class Actinomycetes; order Pseudonocardiales; family Pseudonocardiaceae; genus Saccharopolyspora; species Saccharopolyspora karakumensis. The sequence continues at coordinate 88,607 of NZ_SMLA01000017.1, read as the reverse complement.
GCGCCGACAGGTGATCAACCGAGCAAGCGGAAGGAAAATTCCCCGACTGGCGACATCGATTGACCAGCCCTGTTCGCGTGGGTAGCTTTTCACAACCTCACAAAAACTTTCACACACGTGAAAATTGACGCCTCTTACCTCACCTCTAGGCACAAGGGAGTGCCCGATGGGAACCAAGGTCGCGAGCGCCAACGCCGATCCCTACCTCCTCACCGCGGACGGCATCAAGGAGCCGCCCACCGGATGGGCCGGGAGCCTGCGCTATCTCGGCCCCGGGCTGATCGTCAGCGCCTCGATCGTCGGATCCGGCGAACTCATCGCCACCACCGCCCTCGGCGCGAAGGTCGGATTCGTACTGCTGTGGATGGTGATCCTGTCCACCGCCGTGAAGGTCGCCGTGCAGGCCGAACTCGCCCGCTGGACCATCCTCACCGGCAAACCGGCGCTGACCGGTTTCAACGAGGTACCGCCCAAGATCGGCCGGATCGGCTGGATCAACGTGCTGTGGATCCTCATGGCGCTGTCGAAGTTCCTGCAGATCGGCGGCATCGTCGGCGGCACCGCCTCGGCCCTGAGCATGCTGATCCCGGTCGGCGGCGAACCCCTGAGCGCCACCTCGCTGGGCGTGTGGACGGTCATCGTCGTGGCAGGCAGCATCGCGCTGCTGTACTCCAACAGCTACAACCTCATCGAACGCGGCGCGTTCGCGCTGGTCGTGGTGTTCTCGATCGCCACCGTGGTCATCGCCCTGGGACTGCCGTTCACGCCGTTCAGCTACGGCGGCGACGACGTGCTCAGCGGCCTGACCTTCACCATCCCGGCGGGCGCGATCGGAGCCGCGGTGGCGATGTTCGGCATCACCGGCGTCGGAGCCGACGAGATCACCTTCTACACCTACTGGTGCGTGGAGAAGGGCTACGCCCGCTGGGTCGGCCCGAACGACGGCAGCCCGGAGTGGAAGGCGCGCGCGCAGGGCTGGATCCGCGTGATGTACAAGGACGTCTTCGTCTCGTGGATCATCTACACCGTCGGCACGCTGGCGTTCTTCATCATGGGCGCGGCGGTGCTCAACCCGCAGGGCCTGGTGCTCGAGGGCAACGAGATGATCACCACGCTCTCGCAGATGTACACCGACGTCATCGGCGAGTGGGCGGCCATCGGCTTCCTGATCGGCGCGATCGCGGTGCTCGGTTCCACCCTGTGGGCGTCGATCCCCAGCTGGTCGCGGATGTACACCAACGTGCTGGCCACCCTCGGCGTGCTCGACTGGAACAACCGGGAGGCCCGCGAGAAGTGGGTCCGCGGGTGCATCGTGGTGCTGCCGATCCTGTGGGGCGCGACGTACCTGTCGATCTCCTCCCCGGTGGTGATGGTGCAGATCGGCGGCGTGGCCACCGGCATCTTCCTGCCCGCGGTGGTGATCGCGACCTGGTACCTGCGCAAGACCCAGGTCGACCCGGAACTGCACGGCGGACGCTGGTTCAACCTCGTCCTGCTCGTCAGCAGCATCGCCATCACGCTGCTGGGCATCTACGGCCTGCTCAACGTCTTCGGCGTCGAGTTCGGCTGATATTCGTTGGACAAGGCGGTGACAATCATCGGGTGCCCACGGATGTGAAGGTCCTCCCGGTGGCGGTCGACGAACCGCTCGTCCGGGCCCTGCTGCGCGAGTACACCGACGAGATGGCCAGCCGCTACTACGACCGCCCGGCCACCGAGGCCGAAGTGGACGAGGCGATCGCCGAGGACCCCGACGACGGGTTGCACCCGCCGGCGGGGGTCTTCCTGGTCGCCCGCGAGGGACCGGACCTCCTCGGTTGCGCGGGGATCCGCGAGCTGACGCCCGGCGTCGCCGAGCTCAAGCGGATGTACGTCCGGCCGGGGATGCGGGCACGAGGGCTCGGTGGCGTGCTGCTCGACGGCGTCGAGGAGCACGCCACCGCGCTCGGCTACCACGCGATCCGATTGGACACCCGCTCCGATCTGGTCGAAGCCCGCGGGCTGTACGCCAAGCGCGGTTACGTCGAAATCCCGGCTTACAACGACGCCCCCTACGCCTCACACTGGTTCGAGAAGCACCTGTGGAGAGGATGAGTGTTGGGCAACGCTTTCGACGCCGTGACCATCGATGACCTGCGCGCGCGGGGCGGTCTCAAGTGGACGCTGCACGGCGACGCGATCGGGGCGTTCGTCGCGGAGATGGACTTCGGCACGGCACCGGCCGTGCTGGACGCCCTGCACTCCGGGGTCGACTCGCTGAACTTCGGCTACCAGCCGCCCCGACTGGCCGACGAGATGTCCCGGGCCTGCACCGAGTACCAGGCAGCGCACCACGACTGGCGGCCGTCCCCCGATCGCGTGCACGCGATCCCCGACGTGATCCGCGCGCTGACGATCACCATCGAGCACTTCAGCGCCCCCGGCAGCAAGGTCATCCTGCCCACGCCGGCCTACATGCCGTTCCTGAAGGTCCCCGGCGGGATGGACCGGCAGCTGATCACCGTTCCGATGGTTCAGGACGGGGACGGGTACGCGTTCGACCTCGACGGGCTGGACGCCGCGTTCAAGTCGGGCGGCAACCTGCTGATCCTGTGCAACCCGTACAACCCGCTGGGCCGGGTGTTCACCCCGGACGAGCTGACCGCGGTCTGCGAGGTCGTCGACCGCAACGGCGGCCGGGTGTTCTCCGACGAGATCCACGCCCCGTTGGTCTACCGAGGTCACCGGCACGTCCCGTACGCGTCGCTGTCGGACACCGCCGCCGGCCACACGATCACCGCGACCTCGGCGTCCAAGGCGTGGAACCTGCCGGGCCTGAAGTGCGCGCAGCTGATCATCTCCAACGACGCCGACGCGGCCGCGCTGGAGGCGTTGGGTCCGCACACCACCGACGGGGCCTCCAACCTCGGGCTCATCGCCAACACCGCCGCCTACGACTCGGGGCAGCCGTGGCTCGACGAGGTGCTGGACTACCTCGACGGAAACCGCCGAGCCGTCACCTCGTTGCTGGCCGAACACCTGCCGGAGGTCGGCTACCGGCATCCCGAGGGCACCTACCTGGCGTGGCTGGACTTCCGCGCGCTCGAACTCGGCGACCACCCCGGCGAGTTCTTCCGCGACAACGCGGGCGTCGTGCTCACCGACGGACCCGCGTGCGGTGAGGAGGGACGCGGACACGCGCGCCTCAACTTCGCCACCCCGCGCCCGATCCTCGAACGCATCGTCCTGAACCTCGCCGACGCCGTGCGGAACCGCTGATCACGCCGGCACCGAGCGGTTCCGGTCTGAACCGACCGGACGAATCGGACCTCGGTCCGGACCAGGACCGCACCGCCCGGAGGGCACCACCGGAGTTTTCGCCGAAGGGTCGTTCCGGCTTCACCCTCGCCTTACCCCGCGAGGAACCGCCGGGCTCACGATGATCGGGTGCACAACGCGATGACCACCGGGCTCCCCGGCTCGCGACGAGTACGCAGCCTCGCGGTCCTCGGCGACTCCGTCGCCGCGGGCATGGGCGACCCGGTTCCGGGCGGCCGGTGGCGAGGTTTCGCGCCCCTGCTCGCCGACGCGGTCGAGGCCGCCCGCTTCACCAACCTCGCCACCAGCGGTGCCCGCGTCGCCGAGGTCCGGCACACCCAGCTGCCCGACGCGCTGCGCGTGGAACCGGACGCGGCGATCGTGATGATCGGCATGAACGACACGATGCGCTCGGACTTCAACGCCGAGCTGCTGTGGCAGCAGCTCAACCACGTGATGTGCTCGCTGGTCGCGGCGGGCGCGGCGGTGGTGACGATCCGGTACCACGATCACGCCAGGGTGTTCCGGCTGCCAGCGCCGCTGCGGCGCTTGCTGAACCGGCGCATCGACGCCCTCAACCGCATCCTCACCTCGGTCGCCGAAGCCCACGGCGCGGCGATCGTGGACCTGGACCGGCTGCCCGGCGCCTACCACCCCGCCGCGTGGAGCGTGGACCGGCTGCACCCCTCCGAGCTGGGCCACCGGATGCTGGCGGCGGCCTTCGCGACGGGCCTGGCCGAGCAGGGCCTGACCGTCCCCTCGGAGGTGTCGCTGACCTGCTCGGGCGGTGTGCCGGTGACGCGCCTGGACCACGTCCGGTGGCTGCTGATCAAGGGAGTGCCGTGGGTGGCCAGCAGGACCCGGGACCTGACGCGGTACTCCCTGGCCTCGCTGCTGCGGGCGCTCTTGCGCAGGACCCCGCGAACCGAGGCCGCGGGTGCGCCCGCCCACATCTGCCCGCCTAGCGACCCGCCCCGGGCGTGGCCGGCCGGTTGAGCCCGTGCCGCCCGGCCGGCAGCCGGGCGGGCGGCTGTCCGGGCAGCCGCAGCGTGGCGACGCTGCCCTCGGGCACCTCCACCTCGAACTCCCAGTTGTCGTCGCGCCGCCGCCAGGCCACCCCGGCAGGCCCCTGCGGGGTGACGTGCCGGACGTCGGCCCAGGTGACGCGGTCGTCCTGCACGGGCGCGATGTCGAAGGTCCGCCAGCCGGGACCGGTGGAGCGCAACCCGCCGACGCGCTGCTGGATCCAGGCCGAGGCCGCGCCGAGGAAGTAGTGGTTGTGCGAACGAGCGGTGTCGTCCCACGCCTCCATCAGGGTTTCCATCCCCAGCCGGTGCCAGATCCCCCAGCCGGGCCGGTCGGGCCGGGTCGCCACGGTCACCGCGAGGTCGGCGCGACCGACGTCGGCCAGCACCCCGAGCAGGTGCTTGGCGGCCACCGCCCCGCAGTCGAGATGCCCGTGAGTGCGCTCCTCGATGTCATCGACGAGACCGGCCCCCACGGCTCCGGCGATGTAGCCCGGAACGGCGCCGAAGGCGAGCGGCAGCACGTTCATCGACTGCCGGAACCCCGCCTCGGGTGAGCGGTAGGTCCCGCTGAGCTCGTCGAAGAACTTCGCGTGGTACGCGGCGGCGATGCTGCGCGCTGCGTCGCGGTAGCGCTCGGCCTCGCCGTCCGCGCCCAGCGCGTGGCAGATCTCGGCGGTGCGGGTGGTGACGCGGTGGAGCATCATCGTCGCCGTCGGTTCGGGGCCCTCGGGCGCATGCCAGTGCCCGGGTGAGAGCCAGTCACCCCAGCTGTCCCCGCGCCACAGCCCGCCTTCGGCGAGCTCCAGCAGGCGGTCGGTGTAGGCGCGGATCGGATCGCCGTAGCGCTCCAGCAGCGCCAGGTCCCCGTGCTCCCAGTAGAGGTTCCACGGGATGAGCACCATCGAGGCGCTCCACGCGGGATCGGGTTCGCGTCCCCACCCCGGCGTGGGCACGATCATCGGCACCATGCCCGTCTCGTCGCGCGCGTCGACGTGGTCGTCGAGCCACTTGACCAGCGAATCCCGCAGGTCGAAGTGGTGCAGCACGGCTTCGGTGCCCAGGTGGGCGTCGGCGGTCCATCCGTTCTTCTCGTACACCGGCGTGTCGGTGGGCACGCCGTGCAGGTTGTTCAGGAACGTGCGCGCGGTGGCCGCGTCGATCCAGCTCAGCGTCTCGTCCTCGCAGACGAAGGACCCGGTTCGCTCGACGGTGGTGGCCAGCCGCACCGCCCGCACCTCGCTGACCGAGGCCTCGCCCCGGACCTGCACGCTCAGGTAGCGGAAACCCTTGTAGCCGAACTGCGGTTCCCACGTCACCGGCTCCGATCCGAGCACGTACCGGTCGACCTGGGCCTCACCCGCGGCCAGGACGTTGTCGCAGCGCACCGAACCGTCGTCGGCCAGCTGCTCGGCGTAGCGCACGACGACCTCGGCACCCGGTTCACCGCTGATCGCGCAGCGCACGCGTCCGGTGAGGACGGTGCCGAAGTCGTGGACGGTGGTGTCGCCGACGGTCGTTTCCCGTTGCGAGCTGCGGGTTTCGGTGCGGCGGACGGGTGGTGCGGTGGCCTCGCGCAGCCGTCCGCCGGGTGGCGGTACGACGATCGCCGGCTCCCAGCGCGTTTCGGACGTCGCGTCGACCGTTTCGCCCGTGTAGAGCAGGTCTTCAGTGGTCGGCCCCGCTGCCGCCTCCCAGTCCGGCCCCGAGGCGATCACGTGGCCGGTCCCTGCGGAATCGCGGTGTTCCAGGTGCGCGAGCAGCACCGGTTCCCGGTGCCACGGAGCCAGGTTCCAGCCCCAGGTGTTGGCCCCGCGAGCCGCGTAGAAGCCGCGTCCGAGCTCGGCGGTGATCGTGTTCCGACCGGCTGCCAACAGCGACGTGACGTCGTAGGTGCGGTGCAGGACGGTCCTGTCGTAGGCGGTCTGGGCGGGTTCGAGGACGTCCTCGGTCACCGCATGCCCGTTGATCCGGAACACGCCGTAGCCCAGCCCCACTGCGGTCAGCCGTGCGTCGCGCGCCCCGCCGGGAACGTCGAAGACCGCGCGGAAGACCGGGTTCGGGGCGGGGACGGTTTCCACACCGATCGCGCGAGTCCCGGGTTCGGGGACTCCGTCGCGCAGCGCGACGCCCTCGACCGGCAGCGGCGACACGCCGTCGTCCGCGAACGGCGGCGCGGGTGCGGTGCGGGTCCGCCAGCCGACCCGCCCGGATTCCAGGCTCAGCCCGACCAGGTAGTCGCCCGGTGCTGCGGGTTCGGCGAGTTCGAGGTGGTGCGCGAAGCGGTCCCACCGGAAGCCGCCGACCTCGATCGCCGCGCTCGCCAGGACCTCGCCCGCCGCGTCGCACAGCTCCCACCGGCCGCGCGGTTCGCCCTCGCAGACGAGGTCCGCGCAGACCGCCGTGAACCTGCCCGGCGTGGTGAAGGTCTGCCCCAGCCACTCCCCCGGCCCGATCCAGGCGATCGCGTCGGAGTCGATCGAGCGCCGGATGCGGTGGGCCGGGTCGGTCCACCTGCCGATCCAGGACGCGGAGCGGCTGATTCCTTCTGGGGTGTGCGGTTCCACGAGTTCCTCTCCACGACTGGTCAGCGTTCGGCGGCCGTGAGCTGTCGCGCACCCGGTATCCGGGGTATCCAGAACAGGCCGATGGCACCGGCGAGGACCGCCAGGAGTGCGACACCGGTGAAGGTCAGCGCGGGGCTGGCCGACGCCAACGCCGGTGTGCCGAAGCCGACCAGCGCTGCCGCGATGCGGCCGAAGGCGATGGTGGCCCCTTGGGCCGTTCCGCGCAGCAGGGTCGGGAACAGCTCCTGCGACCACACCTTGTAGAGGGTCTCCCCGGCGAAGGAGCTGCCCAGTCCGGACAGCAGGAGGGTTGCCAGCAGCGAGAACTCGTGGAACCCGGCCACCAGGGGGACGATCCAGGCGAGCACGATGATCGCCGAACCGGCGGCGAACATGCGCGGTCGCGCGGCGGTGTCGACCAAGCGCATGAACACGAACCCGGCGACCAGCCCGACGCCGAGCCCGATCGTGCTCACCAGCGAGTACGTCGCCACGTCCCCACCACCGACGTTGACGTGGAGGAACGAGCCGAACTGGCCCATGGTGTTCGCCCCGACGTTCCACATCGCGTAGTACAGGCCGGTGGCAAGCAGGCCGATGAGCAGCGGTGGCCGCACGAGCTGGGCGAGGTCGCGGAACCGCACCGCTTCGCCGACCTCGACCGCCTGCCGCGCGGCCTGCCACTCGGCGGACTCCCGCATCGTCAGCCGCAGCCCGAGCACGACGAGCGCGACCACGACGAGGTAGCCGAACAGCACCCGCCCTCCCGTGGCGCCGAGACCGGAGAGCACGGCGCTGAGCAGCATGGTCACCGCGATACCGATGTTCCACAGCACCGAGGAGAACACGACGAGGGCGGCCTTCTTCCCCTCCGGCGCCTGCTCGTTGATCAAGGCCAGCGACACCGGGAGGTCGGCTCCGATCGCCAGCCCGATGGCCACTGCGCCGATGATCAGCGATGCCGGCCCGCCCGCCACGACGAACAGCCCGGCACCGACCGCGTAGACCACCAATGACCAGGTGAACACCCGGCGGCGGCCGAAGCGGTCCCCCAGCCGTCCGCCGAAGAGCGCTCCGACCGCGAACGCCGTGGTCTGCAGACCCAGGACCAGCCCGATCTGCCCGTCCGACAGGCCCATGCCGTCGGCGTAGAGCGTGCCGACGACGATCCCGGCGGTCACCAGGGCGCTGGAGTCGAGGAACGAGGCCATTCCGGCGAGGAGCGCGGTGCGCCAGGGTCGTGCCGGTGCCGGGGTGCTGTCCATCGAACCTCCGTGGCCGATGTACCGATGGCCTGCCGCAGCGTGCGCGGATCGCTGAGCCGGTCCTCCGAATCTCATGCTAACGATCTACGGCCGACTCCGGTTCGGAATATCGGGTGGCTGTCCACGTCCGGCGAGCCGACCTCGAAACACCGTTGCGACCTGTGGATTCGTCCATCGTGGTCACTCAACCGCGCGTTTTGCACCAGGTTTCGCGGAGTAGCGATCGGATCCACCTGATCGTGCGTCGATTTTCGGTCGCATTGTTGTTCGACCGCACGGCACAATGGGCACACCAGTTCGAAGCGAACCTGTTCCTTGACAACTCCACAGTGGGAAATCAACGCCCGGACCGCTCCGGGGACGAGCGAGGACGACCGTCACCGCTCATCGCACACCGTTTCACGCACCACGAGAGGAGCGCAGCCGTGCTTTCCGCACCTTCCCCGAACCCGTCTTCGGCAATCCGTCCACGACGCGGAGTTCCCGCGGGATCTTGTAGTTCGCCAGTCCCGGGGTCAGGAACTCCCGCAGTTCGTCCCACGTCAGCCCGCCACCCGGCTCGCACACCACGTACGCGCACCCGACCTCTCCCCACGTGGGGTCGGGGACCCCGATCACCGCCACCTCGATCACCGAGGGGTGGGCGAAGATCGCGTTCTCCACCTCGGCGGGATACACGTTCTCGCCACCGGAGATGAACATGTCCTTGACCCTGTCCACGACGTGGAGATGGCCCTCGTCGTCCAGCTTCGCCACGTCCCCGGAGCGGAACCACCCGTCATCGGTGCGCGATGCCGCGGTGGCCTCGGGCTTGCGCCAGTAACCCGGGCTCACGTTGGGTCCCTTGATCAGCACCTCGCCCGGTTCGCCCGGCGCCGTGTCGCTGCCGTCGTCGCGCACCACGCGGACGCTGGTGAACATGGTCGGCACGCCTGCCGAACCGACCTTCCGCGTGCTCTCGCTCGCCTCCAGGAAGGTTGCGCCCGGCGCTGTTTCGGTCATCCCGTACCCCTGGCAGAACACCAGGCCGCGTTCCTGGAAGGTGCGGATGAGCGTCTCCGGCACCGCTGCACCACCGGTCATCACCGTCCGCACCGAGGACAGGTCCGCCTCCGCCCACCGGGGAGAGGCGGCCATCCCGGCGAACATGGTGGTCACTCCGAACAGCAGCGTGATCCGCCTCCGCTCGATCAGGTCGAAGGCCCGCTCCACGTCCCAGCCCGGCGTGATCACCGCGCACCCGCCCTTGAGCAGCGTCGGCAGCAGGCACTGGTCGAGCGCGGCCACGTGGAACAGCGGAGCGCTGACCAGCGTTCGCTCCTCGCTGGTGATGTCCACGCACACCAGCAGGTTGTAGGCGTTCCACACCAGGTTGGCGTGGCTGAGCATGGCGCCCTTGGGGCGCCCGGTGGTGCCGGAGGTGTAGAGGATCAGCGCGATCTCCTCGCCGCTGACCTGCACGTCCGCAGGCGCGGTATCGCCCTCGTTCAACCACGTCTCGTAGTCGAGCTCTCCGCCTTCGGGATCCTCCAGCGCGACCACCACGCCCGGCGGGTCGGCGATCGAGCGCACCACCTCGCGCGCTCCGGGACCGTAGACCAGCACCTCGGAACCGGAGTCCTCGAGCATGTAGGCGATTTCTGGCGGCGCCAGGCGGAAGTTCAGGGGCACGAGGATCGCGCCGAGCTGGTGGGTGGCGAACATCGTCTCGACGAACGAGGGATGGTTGGTTCCGAGGTAGGCGACCCGGCTCCCGGGACGCACCCCGACGGCGCGCAACCGGTTCGCCAGCCGCGCGACCCGGTCCGCCAGCTCCGCGTAGGTCAGCGCCCGCTCGCCGAACACCACGGCGGTGCGGCCCGGTGTCATCAGTGCGCGGCGGGTGATCCAGGTGCCGATGCCTTCGTGCTCGCTCACGTCGTCCCCTCCGCAGCGGTTCCGGCCTCGGGTCTCGCCCGGGCACCACCCGGGAAGAACGGCCTGGCGGAGCAAACATAGGGCGGCGTTCACGCCCGGTCAAAGCACCGTTCTCGCCCCTCGGAAGCACCCGGACGAGCTCATCGGCGGCGGTTCGTGCCGCGCGTCGGCGTCGCGTCGGTGGGGTCTTCGGGCCACGGGTGCTTCGGGTAGCGGCCGCGAAGCTCCGCCCGGACCTGCGGATAACCGCTCTGCCAGAACGACTCGAGGTCGCCGGTGACCGCGGCCGGGCGCCCAGCGGGCGACAGCAGGTGCAGCACCACCGGAACCGCCCCGTCGGCGATGCGCGGCGCCTGCCGCCACCCGAAGACCTCCTGCAGCTTGACGGGCAGGGCGGGTTGTTCGGCGCTGTAGTCGACCCGGATGTGCGATCCGGTGGGCACTTCGATGCGATCGGGAGCCAGCTGGTCCAAGCGGCCGGCCTGCGACCACGGGATCAGCCGCCGCAGCGCCTCCGCGGCGGTCAGCCGCAGGTCCGCACGTCGACGCGCCTGGGAGAGCTCCGGTTCCAGCCACTGGTCGGCCACCGCGAGCAGGGATTCGTCGTCGGTGGCCGGCCAGGGCTCGCCGAGAGCCCCGTGCAGGAAGGCCAGGCGCTGCCGCAACCGGTGGGCGTCGTCGCTCCAGCGGAGGAGACCGAGGGATTCCGCCCGCAGCCCGTCGAGCAGCGCCTCGCGGACGCGCGCCGGATCGGGGTCGCGCAGCGGCCGGGTGGCCAGCGCGATCGCGCCGAGTCGGTCCACGCGCACCGCGCGCACGTCCCCGTCCGCCCAGGCGATCTCGTCGTCGCTGCTGAGCAGTGCCGGTGCGGCGCGGCGAGCGAGTTCCTCGTCCGCGCTCGCGGCGAGCCGGACGACCCCGGCGGAACGCCCGGGAGAGCGGTCGGCAACGGCCACCGCGAGCCATTCCGAACCGCGCAGCCCGGAGCCCGCCGGTAGCTCGACGGCCGTGCCCGAGGCCATCAGGTAGGTGGCCGAGTCCTCACCGCGACGCCTCGCCAACCGCTCCGGCTGGGCCAGCGCCACCACCAACGCCTCGCCCCCGCCGCGACGCGGCGTGCCGGGCACCTGGGTCGCGAGCCTGCGGGCCTCCTCGCGCCACCGCTTCGCGCCGGGACCACCGCCGCGCAGCTTCGACAGCGCACCGGCCACGTCGGTATCACCGGTCAGGCCGTCGTTGTCGAGCAGCGCGACGACCTCGGCCGCGAGTTCGCCGCCCGCGCTGTCGGCGCCGTCGAGCAGAGCTCGGGCGAGCCGCGGGTGCAGGCCGAACCCGGCCATCCGCCGCCCTCGTTCGGTGACGGTTCCGGCCTCGTCGAGCGCCCCGAGCCCCCGCAGCACCTCGCGACCGGCGGCCAGGGCTCCGCCCGGCGGCGCGTCCCACCACGACAGCGCCGAGCCGTCGGGAGTGCCCCAGCAGGCCAGTTCCAACGCCAGCCGGGTGAGCTCGGCGGTGCGGATCTCCGGTTCGGGGTAGGCGGGAAGCGTCGAGTGCTCGTGCTCCGGCCAGCAGCGGTACACCAGACCGGGGCCCTGCCGACCGGCTCGACCGGCGCGCTGCTCGGCGACGGCGGCCGACACGCGCACCGTCGCCAGGCCGGACAAGCCGCGCCGGGTGTCCATCCGGGAGACCCGGGCGAGCCCGGAGTCGACCACGGCGCGCACCCCCGGCACGGTCAGGCTGGATTCGGCCACCGCGGTGGCCAGCACGACCCGTCGCCGGTCGCCCTGCCGCAGCGCGTTGTCCTGCTGGGCGTGCGCCAACCGGCCGTGCAGCGGCATGACGTCCACATCGGACAGATCGGCGAGCTGCTCGGCGACGCGGCGGATCTCCCCAGCACCCGGCAGGAAGACCAGCACGTCACCGTCCTGTTCGGACAGCGCCGCGCGGGTCGCGCGGGACACCACCGACTCGGTCCGCTCCCCGCGCCGCGGCGCCAGGTGCGTCACCTCGACCGGGTGCGTGCGGGCACGGGCGTGCAGCACCGGTGCACCGTCGAGCAGATCGGCCACGCGTTCGGCGGCCACGGTCGCCGAGGTGGCCAGCACCTTCAGATCGGGGCGCAGCCCCTCGCGGGCGTCCAGCAGCAGCGCGAGCAGCAGATCGGCGTCCAGGTGGCGCTCGTGGCACTCGTCGAGCACGACCACGTCCACCCCGGACAGCTCCGGGTCTGCCTGCAGGCGACGCACCAGCAAGCCCGAGGTCACCACCTCGACGACCGTGTCCTTGCCGCGCCGCCTGTCGCCGCGCACCGAGTAGCCGACGCGCCGACCGACCTGCTCGCCCAGCAGTTCGGCCATCCTGCCGGCCGCGGCGCGAGTAGCGAGCCTGCGCGGTTCGGCGACGACGACCCGCAGCCCGGCCTCGGCCAGCGCCAAGGGCACGAGCGTGGTCTTGCCGGTTCCGGGTGGCGCGACGAGAACGGCGGTGCCGTGCCCGGTCAGCGCGGAGGTGACCTCACCCAGGACCGGGCGGACGGGGAGATCGGGGAACTCCATCAACGCCCCGGATCAGACGAGTTCGTCGTCTTCGGGGTTGTGCTTGAAGATCGTCTTACCGCGCAGGACCGTGCGCAGGCAGCGCGGCATCGGCGCCTGCGGCGAGAGGTCCGGCAGCGGCGGCACGCCGGAGCGCGGATCGGTCGACCAGCGCTGGACGCGCGAATCGGTCCCGGCCACCACGAGCTCACCGGCGTCCCACACCGCGTAGGTGGCGGGAGCACCGGGCACCAGCGTGCCGGTCACGCCGTCGTCCACACCGGCGGCGCGCCAGCCACCGCGGGTGTGCGCGGTGAACGCGGCGCGCGGCGAGATGCCGAAGCCGTCGGTGCGGTGGTTGACCGCGGCCTGCACGGAACGCCACGGGTCCACCGGCGTCACCGGTGCGTCCGAGCCCAGCGCCAGCAGCACGCCGTTGGCGGCCAGCTGGGAGAACGGGTTGAGCTGGGTACCCCGGGGAAGCCCGAGCCGGCGGGCGTACATGTCGCCGGTACCGCCCCAGGAGGCGTCGAAACCCGGCTGCACCGACGCGACCACGCCGAAGGAACCGAGCTCGGCGGCCTGACCCTCGTCGATCATCTCCAGGTGCTCCAGCCGGTGCCGCATGCTCGCCAGCGCGGGCACGCCCACGATCTCGGCGGCCTTGCGGAACCCGGCGCACACCTCGGCGACCCCGGCATCACCGATGGCGTGGAACCCGGCCTGCAGGCCGGCCCGCGTGCAGGTCACCAGGTGCTCGGCAACGGCATCGGCGTCGAGGTAGAGCACACCGGCTGTGCCCGGATCGTCGGTGTAGGCCTCGCGCAGCGCTGCGGTGCGGGAGCCGACGGCGCCGTCGACGAACAGGTCACCGGCCAGCCCCCGGGCACCGAGGACGCGGGCGCGTTCGACTGCGCCGAGCTCGCCCCAGTACCCGACGACCTCCGGCACACCGCCCTGTTCGGACAGCGCCAGCAGTTCGACGAGATCGTCCGCCCCGGAGATGTCCGGTCCGGCGCATTCGTGGACGCAGGCGACCCCTCGGGCGGCGGCCTGCTGCAGGAACGCCAGCTGCGCTTCCTTGCGCTGCCCCGAACCGAGCGCGTCGCGGGCGGCGCGGCGCACGTGGTGGTGGGCGACGCGGGTCAGCGGCCCTTCGTCGCTCCAGCCCTCGGCGCTGCGCGCCAGCGGCGCGAGGTTGACCAGTGCGTTGGACACCAGCGCGGAGTGCACGTCGATGCGGGAGAGGTAGACCGGGGCACCACCGGAGGCGGTGTCGATCTCCTCGCGTGTCGGAGGCCGGCGCTCGGGCCACCAGGTCTCGTCCCACCCGTGACCCCACACCAGCGCGCCCGGGTATTCGGCCACGTGGTCGCGCAGCGCGTGCAGGAACTCGGTCAGCGAGGCGCACCCGGTCAGGTCCAGGCCGCGCAGCAGCAGTCCGGTGGAGGTGGCGTGCACGTGGGCGTCGACGAAGGCGGGCGCGACGAACGCGCCTTCGAGGTCGATGATCTCGGCATCGGGGTGCAGCGCACGGCCGACCTCGTCGGCGCCGAGCCACGAGATGACGCCATCGGTGACGGCCATCGCGGTGGCGGCGGCGTCGGCGGGCGAGTGGATTCGGCCGCCGAGCAACAACGTGGTCTCGGGCATGTCCTTCGTGCTTTCCGCGTTCCGGGGGCTCAACTGCGCAGTTCGCTCTCGTCCGGGCGGCTCAAAGGCGCCCGATCCCGTGATCGAACTCAGCCCCCGATCCGCCCCGGCAACGATCGTTCTGACGAGCTTACCCGCACTAAACACCCGGCCTTGAACCTGTCGCGCTTAGCGCGAACGCGAAGCTCAGGCTCACCGCAGCCGATCGGCGCGTTCACAGCGCGTCAGCGCTGCGGGGGCTCGTCGAGGCGTTCCGCGCGCACCGACTGCGGAGGAAGGATGATCGGCGTGCCCGCGGCGGGCCCGGGGGAGGGACCGCCGTCCTCGTCGATGACCTCGCCGTCGATGAAGTCGCCCGGACGGCCGCCGGAGCGGTTGAACCGCTGCTGGTGCAGCCACACCTGGTCCTGCATCTGCTTGGCCCGCTTCTCGGCCGCGCGCATCATGCGCTTGCGCACCAACGCCCGGGTCGGCGGCAGGAGCAGCAGGAGACCCGCGATGTCGCTGAGGAATCCGGGCAGCACGATCAGCAGCCCACCGGCGGCGATGAGCATGCCGTCGGAGATCTCGCGGTCCGCGGACCTGCGCATCCGGGCGGCCTCGCGGACCTCGCCCAGGGTGCGGCGGCCCTCCCGGCGCAGCAACCAGCTGCCCAGGACCGCGGCCAGCACCAGCAGGCCGATCGTGGGCAGCAACCCGATCGCCTGACCCAACGCGACCAGCACGGCGAGTTCGGCGACTCCGGCGACGAGGAGCAGCACGAGGATCGGCACCCAGGACCTCCAGTGGTAAAGCCTTCTCCCCCGCCCAACGAACGGGAGGCTGAAAATTCTCCCATCCCGCATCAGAACATTTCGGGCGAACCTCAGATCCTGCCCGGCCGCTCCGATGGCGACCGTCGCAACACCGTGTAATGGGCCACAGGCAGCGGCTCCGGTGGTTCGCGAACCCCATCGCCCTCCCCCGTTCGGAGGCCGCCGCCGCGCGCACGACGTGCGACACGAGCGTGGGAACCGGCGCTCAACACGGCGGTGCTGATCAGACGTCGCCGACAACTTCGTAGACTGCCTGGTGATGCGGGCGCACAAGTCGAAATCGCTCATCCTCCTGCTCGCGGGCTGCCTGGTGGCACTCGTGGTGTTGATCAGCGATCAGTACCTCCCGGGTCTGCCGATGCAGCCCAAGCAACTACCGGCCGCCGTGGTGACGGTCGGTGACTCAACGCTGTCCGGAGAGGGCGGCGGCAACTACGTCGCGGGCACCAACGGCGAGGGCGACAACTGGTGCCACCGCTCAACCGCCGCCCCGGTGAACCAGCTGCGACTGCCGCCGGACGTGACGCGGATCAACCTGGCCTGCTCGGGCGCCCGCACCGAGTCGCTGCGGGCGGAGCCGGAGTTCGTGGGCGTGGAGAAGTCGCAGGCGGTGCACCTGGCGGAGTTGGCGCAGCGCTACCGCATCACCAGCGTGGTGGTGCAGATCGGCGCGAACGACGATCCGGGCTTCTCCGAGGTCGTCAACCAGTGCGTGGAGGCGTGGGCGCGCCGTGCCCCGGAGGGGTGCTCGACTCGGCTGGACGACGGGGTGTGGGAGGAGCGCATCGACCGGATGCAGCCGAAGGCGCTGGCGGCGGTGCGCGACATCCGCGCGGCGATGGACAGCGCCGGCTACACGCCCAGCAGCTACCAGCTGATCATGCAGTCCTACGCCTCCCCGGTCGCGCCGGAGGTGCGGCCGGAGCTGCAGGGCCTGTCCGGCTGCCCGTTCCAGCCCGCCGACCTCGCCTGGATCCGGGACGTCGGTGTGCCGCAGCTCTCCGCCGGGCTCGCCGAGGTGGCGCGCGAGGCGGACGCCCGGTTCCTCGACCTCTCCCGCGCGGGCGCGGGCCACGAGGCGTGCACCGGTGACCCCAAGACCGCGAGCGGCGAGTGGTTCACCCGCCTCACGGTCGACTGGGAGGCGCTGAAGGACGAGCAGCGCGCACCGCACGCGATGCAGGAGTCCTTCCACGCCAACGCCACCGGTCACGCCCAGCTGGCCCGCTGCCTCGGCCAGTTCATGGCCACCACCGACCCCGGCGCCGCATGCCTGCCGGACGAGCGCGGGAACCTCACCGCCGTCCCGCTGTCCGACGCCCACCGCTGACCGCTCAGATCGCGGGCGGCCGGTTCTCGAACGGGGTCGACAGCACGACGGTGGTGCGGGTCGAGACCTTGGCGGCTTCGCGGATCTGGCGCAGCAGTTCCTCCAGCCCCAGCGGCGAGGCTACCCGGACCTGGAGGATGTAGGACTCGTCGCCGGCGACCGAGTAGCAGGACTCGATCTCCGGCAGGTGCTGCAGCCGCTGCGGGTAGTCGTCCGGCGCGGCCGGATCGATCGGCGTCAGCGAGATGAACGCGGTCAGCGGCAGACCGATCTGCTCACCGTCCACTTTGGCCGTGTAGCCCTGCAGCGCCCCGCGCTGCTCCAAGCGCCGGACGCGCTGGTGCACGGCCGAGACGCTCAGCCCGACGCGCTCGGCCAGCTCGGTGAAGCTGCACCGGCCGTCGCGCGCGAGCTCTCGCAGAATCGCCCGGTCGGTGCTCTCCAGAGCGCCCGGGCCGGTTGTCCTCTCGCTCACGCCGGCAGCACCACCAGCTCGTGCGGTTGGTTGTTCACGCTCTCCGCACCGTCGTCAGTGACGATCACGATGTCCTCGATCCGCGCGCCCCACTGACCCTGCTGGTAGATGCCGGGTTCGACGCTGAAGACCATGCCCGGTTCCAGGACCAGCTGGTTGCCGCCGACGATGTAGGGCTCCTCGTGCACGTCGAGCCCGATGCCGTGACCGGTGCGGTGCACGAAGTTCTCACCGAACCCGGCCGCGGCGATCGGCTCGCGGGCGGCGGCGTCGATGGACTCGGCGGTGACACCGGGCCGGACGGCGTCCACGGCGGCCCGCTGCGCGGCCTGCAGCACCGCGTAGGTCTCGCGCACGCCCGCCTGCGCCGGCTCGCCGATGGAGTAGGTGCGGGTGCAGTCGGAGTTGTAACCGCTGGCGATCGGCCCGCCGATGTCGATGACGACCACGTCGCCGCGCTCGATGACGCGGTCCGACACCGAGTGGTGCGGGCTGGCGCCGTTGGCGGCGGAACCGACGATGATGAAGGCGGCCTCGGTGTGGCCTTCGGCGAGGATGGCCTCGCCGATGTCGGCGCCGACATCGGCTTCGGTTCGGCCGGGCTTGAGGAACTCGGCCATCCGCGCGTGCACGCGGTCGATCGCCGCGCCGGCGTCGCGCAGCGCCTGCAGTTCGGCGGCGTCCTTGCGCATCCGCAGCTCGCGCAGCACCGGGGAGGCCAGCACCTGCTCGGCGCCGGGCAGCTTGGCGCGCAGCGGCAAGGTGTGGAGCGCGGGCATCGCGTCGGCCAGCGCGACGCGCGAAGGCGTGCCCAGCAGATCGGCCACCATGCCGTGCGAGTCCTGACCGTCGACCCAGGTCACGACCTCGATGCCGAGGTCGTCCAGCGGAACGTCGGCGTATCCGGGCGCTTCGAGCTTGGGCACCACCAGCGCGGGTGAGCCCTGGGCCGGCAGCACCAGGCAGGTCAGCCGCTCGTGCGACTCTCCCCCTGCGCCCAGCAGGTACTGCAGGTCGGATCCGGGCGTGATCAGCAGCGCGTCGAGGTCGGACGCTGCTGCGGTCTGCGCGGCACGGGTCAGGCGAGCCGCGAGCACGGCGGGATCCTGCTTCAGCGAGACAGTGGCCATGGTCCAAGCCTAATCCCGCAGCAAGACGACGCTGACCGCACCGTCCAGGCGTGCCGCGCCCGCGGGGAACCGCCGAGCCGTGCCCGGCGGTTCCCCCGGCGGCCGTCACGGGGCGAGATCGAAGACCTCCAGCTCGGCGTGGGCTCCGGTGCCCTCGGCGAAGGCGGAGATCCGGTCGCTTCCCTCGTCTGGGAACACCAGGTCGGTCAGCACGGCGCGGCCACCGTCGGCGAACACCTCGACGCAGCTGCGGTCGGCGATGATCCGCAGCTCGACGACCTCACCCTCGACGGCCAGCGGGGTGCTGTGGCGGGCCGGGAACTCGGCGCTGACCTGCGCGCTCCCGGCACCGGTCCGGTCGACGAACAGCTCCCCGGCCGCGACGTCGTAGCCGACCCGGGTCCGGCCGCCGGGTCCGGCGAAGACGTCCAAGCCCACGGCCGAGGCCGCACCGAGCTGGAACCGGCCGACGACGTCGACCGCGCTCCCCCGGAACTCCGCGCCGCCGCCCTCGGTGAGAGGACCGCTCCAGGCCCGCGGGTTGGCGCGGACTCCGGCGAGTTCCTCGACCGGCTGCTGCACGAGCACCACACCGCCGTCGGCCCCGGTGGCGAGGCCCAGTCGGCGCGGTGTGCTCATCATTCCCCGCCACGGGTCGGTGGGGATCTTGTCGGCGTAGTTCCAGTTGCTGGTCCAGCCCAACCACAACCGGCGGCCGTCGGGCACGTCGGAGAACGACTGCGGAGCGTAGAAGTCCGCACCCCGATCGACCCAGCGAACCGCCTCGGGTGAGCCGTCGGCGGTGAACCGGGTGCCGTCGAAATCGCCGGTGAAGTACTGGGTCGCCGATCCACCGGCGGGCCCGCCCGGGTTGATGCTGACGACGAGAACCCACCTGGTGCGGGCGGGATCGCCGTCCACGGGCAGCTCGAACAGGTCGGGGCACTCCCACACACCGCCGTGCGAGCCGTGGTCGGCGCCGAACTCGCTGAGCAGTTCCCAGTCCCGGAGGTTCGCCGAGCCGTGGACCTGGATGCGGTCGCCGGCGGCGACCAGCAGGATCCAGCGAGCGGTCCCCTCGTGCCAGAAGACCTTGGGATCGCGGAAGTCCGCGATGCCGGGGTTCGGGATCACCGGGTTGCCTGCGTGCTTGGTCCAGGTGCGGCCGCGGTCGGTGCTGTAGGCGATGCTCTGCTGCTGGCTCTCCCCCGCGCTGGTGTAGATCGCCACCAGACCTGGCTGCCCGCCGAAGAAACCGCTGGTGTCGTGGTGGTCGACCACGGCGCTGCCGGAGAAGATGTCGCCGAGCTCATCGGGTTCGAGCGCGACGGGTAACTCCTCCCAGCGCACCAGGTCGGGGCTCACCGCGTGCGCCCAGGACATGTTGCCCCACTGGTCGCCGTGCGGGTTGTGCTGGCAGAACAGGTGGTACTCGCCCTCGAAGAACACCAGACCGTTGGGGTCGTTGATCCAGTTGCGGGCGGGTGCGAAGCGCACCGCCGGGCGCCAGTGCGGAGTCTCCTCCGCGAAGGCCCGACCGGGCGCGGTCAGGCCTCCGAGCGCGCCCCAGCCCAGCAGGGCTCCGGTAGCGGCGAGGAATCGGCGACGTGGCAATGCGGTTCGGATGTGCTGGCGTGGCTGCACTGGCGCTCCTTTGCTCCAGTTCCCGTTGACCTTCGAAAGCCCTGGGCCGATGAGCCGGTCAGGCCGGCGTCTTGTCCAGGTCCTGCTCCAGCAGCGCGGCGAGCTCGTCGAGCGAGGTCTCGTCGGCGCAGGTCAGCTCGACCTCTTCGCCGTGGTGCGCGCCGAGGCCCATCACGCCCAGGACGCTGGCGGCGTCGACGGGTTCACCGGCCACGCCGTCGACGACCTTCGCGATCCGCACGGATTCGTTCTGAGCGGCAGCGGCTTGGGCGAACAGGGCGGCGGGGCGGGCGTGCAGGCCGACGGAGGCGGCGATGCGGACGCGGCGTTGCATGCGGAGTTCCTCTCGGGAGTTGGTGCGGTGAACGGTTCTTCGCGGGTTCAGGCGGCGACTGCGGCGGCCTGCTCGGTGGTGGACTCGGCGGCGGGCTCTCCGGACGGGCGGCCGATCTGCTTGGCCACCAGCACCGCGGCGGCGGAGACCACGACGCCGACCACGATCGCCGCGAGGTACGGCAGCGGGTTGCCCACCAGCGGCGTCACGAAGATTCCGCCGTGCGGGGCGCGCAGCGTGGCGCCGAAGCTCATCGACAGCGCACCCGTGGTGGCCGCGCCGATCACGGTGGACGGGATGATGCGCAGCGGGTCGGCCGCGGCGAAGGGGATCGCGCCTTCGGTGATGAACGAGGCGCCGAGCAGCCACGCGGTGCGTCCGTTGGCCCGCTCCGCCGGGGTGAACAGGCTGCCGCGCACGGCCGCGGCCAGCGCGAGCGCCAGCGGCGGAACCATGCCGGCCGCCATCACCGCGGCCATGATCTCCAGCGACGTCGTGCCGCCGATGCTCAGGCCGCCGACGGCGAAGGTGTAGGCGACCTTGTTGATGGGCCCGCCCATGTCGAACGCGATCATCGCGCCCAGCAGCGCGCCCAGCAGCGCGGCGTTGGCCCCGGACAGCCCGGTGAGCCAGCCGGTGAGCGCCGTCATGGCCAGCGCGATCGGCTTGCCGACGACCACGAACATCAGCGCACCGACCACCAGCGTGCCGAGCAGCGGCAGCACCACGACGGGCATGATCCCGGCGAGCCCGCGCGGGACCTTGATCGCCTTGAGCCCGGCGATCACGGCACCGGCGAGCAGTCCGGCGACCAGTCCGCCGAGGAATCCGGCGCCGACGGTCACGGCGATGGCGCCGCCGACGAAACCGGGTGCGATGGCGGGCCGGTCGGCGATGGCGAAGGCGATGAACCCGGCCAGCACCGGAACCAGGAACTCGAAAGCGGCGGACCCGATCTGGTTGGCCAGGGCGGCCCAGGAGACCAGGCTGCCCGCGTCGAACTGGTCGGTGACCGGTGGCGCGTCGGTGATCTGGTACCCGCCGAGCGCGAAGCTCAGCGCGATCAGCAGACCGCCCGCGGCGACGAACGGGATCATGTAGCTGACGCCGGTCATCAACCACTGCCGCAACCGGCTGCCGAACCCGGCTCCCGCGGTGACCTTGCTGTCCAGCGCGGGTTCGGAATCGGCCGGCCGCCCGGGCTCGGCGACGTGCCGCCGGGCGGCGTCCGCGGCTCGTTCCAGCAGCGCGGCGGCGTCGTTGATGGCCTGCTTGACGGGGACCTCGACGACGGGCTTGCCCGCGAAGCGCTCCCGGTCCCGCACGCCGACGTCCACGGCGAAGATCACCGCGTCGGCGGCCTGGATGTCCTCTGCCGACAGCGGGGTCGACCCGGCCGAGCCCTGGGTCTCGACCTTGAGCTCGTCGCCCGCGTCCTTGGCGGCCTGTTCGAGCGCTTCGGCCGCCATGTAGGTGTGCGCGATCCCGGTCGGGCAGGCGGTGATGGCCACGTACTTCACGGCGAGACCTCCTCGCGGATGTAGGCGGCCAGCTCCGCCGGATCGGTGGCTTCGGTGAGCGTCTTCTTGAACTCCGCGCGCACCAGTCGCCGGGCGAGCGCGGCGAGCACGGTCATGTGCTCCTCGCCGCCGCCCTCCGGTGCGGCGATCAGGAAGATCAGCGTGGCGGGGCCGTCCTCGGCCCCGAAGTCGACGCCGGCGCTGCTGCGGCCGAAGGCCAGCGACGGCGTGGTCACCGCCGCCGAGCGGCAGTGCGGGATGCCGATGCCGCCTTCCAGCCCGGTGGGCATCTGCGCCTCGCGGGCGTCGATGTCGGCCAGGAAGGTGTCCAGGTCGGTGACCCGTCCGGCCTCGACCAGGCGCTGCGCCAGCTCGCGGACCACGGCTTTCCGGTCGGTGCCGGGCACTTCCAGCTCGACGAGGTTCTGGGTGATCAGTTCGGTAGTCATGCAGCCACTCCGCTGAGGCTCACTGTTGGGTCCACTGAGTCCACCCGCACCCGCTGCGGGTGGACGTCGTCCAGGCCGGGCATGCGGCTTCCCGCGAGCCCGACCGCGGCCGTGCCGTAGGCGACGGCGCTGCGCAGCGCCGTCGCCCCGGATGCGCTCGCGCGCAGGAATCCGGCGAGCATCGCGTCTCCGGCTCCGACGGTGCTGCGCACCTCGGCGGCGTCGCTCGTCGCGTGCCACGCGCCGGTTCCGCTCACCAGCACCGCGCCGAGCCCGCCGAGGCTGACCAGCACGGTACCCACCCCACCGGCCCGCAACCGGTGGGCGACGTCGAGCACGTCCCCGAGGTCGCGCAGCGGGTCGCCCGCCAGTTCGGCGAGTTCGGCGAGGTTCGGTTTGATCAAATCGGGTGCCGCCCGGCAGGCCAGTTCGAGGGGGAGCCCGGAGGCGTCCACCGCGACCCGGGTGCCCGCGGCCCGGGCGCAGCCGACGATGCGGGCGTGCAGGTCCTGCGGGCATCCGTCGGGCAGGCTGCCGCAGGTCACCAACCACTCGGCCCGCCCGGCGAACTCGATCACCGAGGTCTCCAGCGCCGCCACCTCGGACTCGCTGAGCCGCGGGCCGGGCTCGTTGAACTTGCTGGTGGTCCCGTCGGCTTCCACGACCGCGATGTTGCTGCGGGTGGGCGCGTGCACCGGGACCTCGACGACCGGGACGGCTTCGGGTGCGAGCAGTTCGGCGAGCCGAGCCCCTTCGGCGCCGCCGGAGGGCAGCACCGCGAGGGTGGGTACTCCGGCCGCGGCCAGCGCGCGGGCGACGTTCACGCCCTTGCCACCGGGATCGAGGCGCACCTGCTTCGCGCGGTGCACGGCACCGGGCGTGACCTGATCGACCTGAACGGTGCGGTCGAGGCTGGGGTTGGGGGTCACGGTCACGATCACGCCAGCACCACCTCCGCCTCGGTGGCCTCGAGCTCGTCGACGGCGGCGGCGTCCAGCCCGTCGTCGGTGATGATCAGGTCGATCTCGGAGAGCTCGGCGAAGCGGCTGAACTGGTCGTCGCCGTACTTGCTGTGGTCGGCCAGCAGCACCCGCTTGCGGCTGGCGGCCACCATCGCCGACTTCACCGCCGATTCGGCGGGGTCCGGTGTGGTGCAGCCCCGCGCCGCGGAGAAGCCGTTGGTGCCGAAGAAACCGACGTCCACGGTCAGCAGCCGCAGCACGTCCAGGGCCCAGGATTCGACGGTGGCCAGGGTCGTGCCGCGCACCCGTCCACCGAGCAGGTGCACGTTGAAACCGTTCCTGGTGGCCAGCTGGTTCGCCGCGGGCAGCGAGTTGGTGACCACGGTCAGCTCGCGGTCGGCGGGCAGCAGCCCGGCGAGCCTGGCGGTGGTGGTCCCGCCGTCGAGCAGCACGGTTCCGCGTGCCGGCACCTGGTCCAGGGCGGCCTTGGCGATGCGCTCCTTCTTCTCGGCGTTGGTCTGGTCCCGCAGCGAGACCTCGGGTTCGAAGTCGAGCCGGTCGATGGCGATGGCTCCGCCGTAGACGCGTCGCAGCAGTCCTTGCCGTTCCAGCGCGGCGAGGTCGCGGCGGATCGTTTCGGGTGCCACCTCGAACTCGGCCGCTGCGTCGGTGACGTCGATGCGTCCGTCGCGCCGTGCCCGCTGCGCCAGCAGCTGCTGGCGCTCCGCCCCGTACATGCCCGTTTTCCTCCGGTTGTTGTTTGGTGTTGCCTGATTGTGCCCCTTGTTGTCATATTGTCAAGGCTTCGAGAACACGAGCAGAAACCTCGGCACGGTAGGGAGTGGTGCATGTCCACGCTGCGGGGAGTCGGTGTCAGCCCTGGCAGAGCGGCCGGCCCGGTCTTGTTGGTTCATGACCGGTTGCCCGAGCCCGATCGCGGGCCCGAGCCCGCCGACCCGACGGCCGAGGCCGCGCGGATCCGTCCCGCCGCGCAGGCGGTCGCCCGGCACCTGCGGAAGCGGGCGGCGGCCACCGACGGCGAGGCCCGGTCCGTCCTGGAGGTGACGGCCGCGATGGCCACCGATCCCGGTCTGCTCTCGGCAGCCGAGCAGTCGGTCACCGGTCGGCGGCTGCCCGCCCCGCGCGCGGTTTTCGAGGCCTCCGAGCAGTTCTCGGACGCGCTGGCGGCGGCGGGCGGCTACCTGGCCGAACGCGTCCGCGACGTCCAGGACGTGCGGGACCGGATCGTCGCCGAGCTGTCGGGGACCGCCGCACCGGGAGTGCCCGAGCCCGCCGAACCGAGCGTGCTGATCTCGCGGGACCTGGCCCCGGCCGACACCGCCGATCTCGACCCCTCGATGGTCTTGGCCCTGGTGACCGAGGAGGGCGGCCCGACCAGCCACACCGCGATCCTGGCCCGGGCGCTGGGCATCCCGGCCGTGGTCGCCGCGCGCGGCGCACTGGCGTCGGGAGCCGCCGGTGCGCGCGTGGACGGTGCGGCGGGCACGGTCGAGCTCGTCGCCGAGCCCGTCACCGCCGAGGCGTCCACCCGATCCGAAACGCGGTGGCGCGGATCGGGCCAGACCGCCGACGGCCGTCCGGTGAAGCTGCTGGCCAACGTCGGCTCCTCCGGCGACGCCGCGAACGCCATCGATGCGGGCGCGGAGGGCTCGGGGCTGTTCCGCACGGAGTTCTGCTTCCTGGACGCCACCGGCGAACCGTCCACCGAGACCCAGCGCGCGTCCTACGCCGACGTTCTTCGGCCCTTCGCAGGAAAGCCAGTCGTGGTGCGCACTCTCGACGCGGGAGCGGACAAACCGCTGCCGTTCCTGGACATCGCCGCCGAGCCCAATCCCGCGCTGGGCGTGCGGGGGCTCCGCGTCGCGTTCGACCGCCCGGGCGTGCTGGACCGGCAGCTCGCCGCGATCGTCGCCGCCACCGAGGACACCGGCGCCGAGGTGTCGGTGATGGCTCCCATGGTGGCGACCCCGGCCGAGGCGGCGTGGTTCGCCGAACGCGCCCGCGCCGCCGGCGTCGGCCGCGTCGGGGTCATGGTGGAAACCCCGGCCGCCGCGCTGTGCGCCGAGGAGCTGCTGGCCGAAGTGGACTTCGCCAGCATCGGTACCAACGACCTCGCCCAGTACACCTGCGCCGCGGACCGGATGACCGGCGCGCTGGCCGCCCTCAACGACCCGTGGCAGCCCGCGCTGCTCCGGCTGATCGCCCTGCTGGGTCGTGCGTCCGCGTCGCAGGGCAAGCCGGTGGGCGTGTGCGGCGAGGCGGCGGCCGACCCGCTGCTGGCGGGCGTCCTGGTCGGCCTGGGGGTCAGCAGTCTGTCGATGACCTCGGCGGCACTGCCCGCGGTGGGCGAAGCGCTGGCCGGTCGTTCGCTGCCGGAGTGGCGGGCGGCCGCCGAGCGGGCGGTGTCCGCGGCAGACCGCGTCCAGGCGCGCGAACGAGCCCGGGCCGCCCTGGACGGCTGAGCGGATCGGCAGGTCGGGCGCGTCGTGCGGGCCGGACATGACAAGCTGGGCGCGTGACCGGACCTCTCATGCTCGTCGATTCGGCCGGGTTGTGGTTTCGCTCGTTCTACGCGCTGCCCGACTCGCTGACCGCCCCTGATGGCACGCCGGTGAACTCGGTGCGCGGCTTCTGCGACATGCTGGCGAAGCTGATCACCGGTCGCCGGCCGTCACGGCTGGTGGCCTGCTTGGACAACGACTGGCGCCCGCAGTTCAGGGTCGACGCGCTGCCGTCGTACAAGACGCACCGGGTGGCCGTGGAAGACCCCGAGGCGGAAGAGGTGCCCGACACGCTCTCGCCGCAGATCCCGGTGATCCTGGAGGTCCTCGACGCCGCCGGCATCACCACCGCCGAGGCCGAGGGCTTCGAGGCCGACGACGTCATCGGCGCGCTGGCCGACCGCGAGCGCACCGACCCGGTGGAGGTCGTCACCGGCGACCGGGACCTGTTCCAGCTGGTCCGCGCCGAACCGCAGGTGCGGGTGATCTACATCGGCGCGGGCCTGGCCAAGGCCCAGGACTTCGGCCCCGGC
This sequence comes from Saccharopolyspora karakumensis, assembly GCF_004349225.1. Classification (NCBI taxonomy): domain Bacteria; kingdom Bacillati; phylum Actinomycetota; class Actinomycetes; order Pseudonocardiales; family Pseudonocardiaceae; genus Saccharopolyspora; species Saccharopolyspora karakumensis. Next base: position 62,632 of record NZ_SMLA01000017.1, on the reverse strand, counting down.
GAACTCGCCGAGAAGTACGCGCTGTCCGAGGAGCGGGCGGGTGCGGACTACGCGGAGATGGCGGTGCTGCGCGGAGACCCCTCCGACGGGTTGCCCGGCGTGGCGGGCATCGGCGAGAAGACCGCGGCGAAGCTGATCACGCAGTTCGGTTCCCTCGACGACCTGGTGCGGGCGGCCGCCGAAGGCGACGCCCGGCTGACCTCGCGGATCCGCACCAAGCTCACCGAGTCCGCCGAGTACCTGGCGGCGGCCCCGGCCGTGGTCAACGTGGTCAGGAACGCACCGGTCGTCATGGACCGCGAGTCCGACACCATGCCCGCCGAGCCGGACCTCGACCGGCTGCGCGCGCTCCAGTCCACCTGGGGCCTCGGAGCCAGCATCGACCGCCTCATCGCAGCCCTCGAACACTAGGCACCACAACAAGTTCGGCGAGCGCGGTGGGGAATCCTCACCGCGCCCGGCAGGTCAGATCGAACCCGGTCGCGCCCACTAGAAGCCGGTGCCGCACCACGGTGGCCGCTGCAGCGGGAACAGCAGGTCGGCGTTGGTCAACGCCTGCGGATCGTGGGCCTGGACGAGTCCGGCCGTGGCGAGGGCCGAGGCCGTCTGATCGCCCAGGTAGAGCGCCGCCAGGGCCGCGGCGTCCAGCGTCAGCTGCGGAGCGTCGTCGCAGGTCGTGACCCCGTCCGGGCTGATGCGGTAGCAGCCGGTGTTGGCGGGCCGGAACTCGTCGACGACCTCCAGGACCAACGATTCCCCGCGACCGTAGGTGCGGGCCCGCAGGGCGGCGAGGACGTCGACGAGGCGGACCCACAGGTCGTCGCTCACCCCCGTGGTGCGGCAGGCGCGACGATCGGTCAGCCACCACTCGACCGGCTCGTCCACCGGGCGTTCGAAGCCCGCGACGGTCGTCACGAGGTCGATGTCGAGCAGGAAGCGCCACAGCTCGATCGCCGCGACGTCGTTGGCCGCCACCAGGTCCCACACGTCCACAGTGGAGGAATCCCCGCGCGGCTGGTACACGGCGAAGCCGTCGTCCGTCCCGGACTCGTCGGCGTGCACGGCGACCGCCTGGCTCTTGTTCATCACGGCGCTCCGGCCCGGCCACCACCCGTCGGGGCGGTGCATCCAGCCCGCCCGGTCCCGCGCGCACTTCGGGTACAGGGCGGGCATCAGCTGCGCCGCCTGCTCCTGCGAGACCAGGCGGACCCGGCCGCCGCGCGGGACCGTGCGGCGCATCCGCGCCCGCGAGCGGTCGACCTCCACGTTCCGGACCCTGCTGGCGACGCCGTAGCCGAAGCGCTCGTAGATCCCGGCCTCGCTGGCGTGCAGCATCGCCACGACCTCACCGCGCCGGGCGGCGTCGTCGAGCTGGAACCGCATCATCCCGGTCAGCAGGCCGCGCCGGGTCGAATCGGCTCGCACCGCCACCCCGGTCACCGCCGCCGCGGGCAGCTCGGCGCCACCGGGAACCGTCAGCGAGCTGGTCATCGACCAAGCCGTGCCCGCCAGCTCCCCGTCGAGGAAGGCACCGAGCACCCGGCCCGGTTCGAGGCACTGCGAGCTCGACGCCCACTGCTCGTCATCGGCCAGCGGGACCAGCAGCGCCCGCCGGAACAGCTCGTTGGCATCGCGGTACTCGGACTCGGACAGCACCCGGATTTCGGTCTCACCCACGGCAGCGATCGTCGCCGACCCCGACCGCGCAGTCCACCGATTACTTCGGGTGCCCGACCTCGTAGACGCCCTCGTCGTTCTTGACCGTGACCGTGACGACCTTGTCGGCGCCGTTGATCCGCACCTGGCAGTCGAACCGGTGCCGGACCTCCACCGGCTCACCGTCCGGGCAGGTCACCGCACCGACGCCGGCGATGTTGTAGGAGCCCTTGAGCGTCTGCGTGACGCCCTTCTCCACGCTGGCCGCGTCGAACACCGAGCGCACGAAGAACCCGGGAGCGACGAAACCCAGCACCAGCACCACGGCGAGCACCACGAGCACGCCCGAGCCGCCGAGGATCCACGGCAGCATCGACCGCTTCTGCTTCTGCGGCACCTGCGGGAAGCCGAAACCGCTCGGCGACGGGTAGTACGGCTGCGGCTGGCCGTACCCGTAGCCGTAGGGCTGCGCGTACTGGGGCTGCTGGATCGGCTGCTGCTGCACCGGTTGCGCGGGGTACTGCTGACCCGCGTAGCCACCCGGCTGCGGATGGCCCGGCTGCATCCCAGGCCCCTGCGGTTGCCCCCACTGGGGGTAACCCCCTGGCGGGCCGTAGGGGGACGACATCTACACCTCCGGATGACTTCAGCTGGCGCGGCCGACTGCCAGTGATCCAACCACAGCCGGGTCACACACCACCGGCGGCCACCACACCCCGGCGGATCGCGGTCACGGCCTTCGCCGCCGCCGAGCCGACCGGGTCCTTGGTGCCCATCACGTCGCGGACCTGGTCCAGCAGGTCGATCACCTGGCGGCACCAGCGCACGAAGTCGCCTGCCGAGAGCTCGTTACCGGCGGACTCGGCGGCGGTGAGCACCTTCTCCAGCGACTCGCCGCGCGCCCACCGGAACACCGGCCAGGCGAACCCCGCATCGGGCTCGCGGGTGCGGTCGAGCTTGTGACGGCGCTCGTCGTCCTCCAGCTCCGCCCACAACTGCCAGGTCGAGGTCAGCGCGTCGGTGATCGGCCCGGCCGGGACCTGCGGCGCAGGCCCTTCCCGCCGCGACTCGTAGACCAGCGAGGACACCACTGCCGCCAGCTCGGCCGGGCCGAGCCCGTTCCAGGTCCCCACCCGCAGGCACTCCGCGGCCAGCAGATCGGACTCGCTGTAGAGCCTGGACAGCCGCCGGCCGTGCTCGGTGACCTGCCCCGCCTGCGTCTCCACCTCGTCTGCGTCGTCACCGGGCTTGCCGTCCGGGGCGGGCAGGTAGTCGCGCTCGGTCAGCAGCGCCACGATCCGGTCGAACGAGCGGGCCAGCGAGTGCGTCGTGCTGTTGACCTTGCGACGCAGGTTCTCGTTCTCGCCGCGCAACCGCTCGTAGCGCTCCGCCCAGCGGGCGTGCGCCTCCCGCTCGTCGCAGCCGTGGCACGGGTGCGCCTTCAACGCCCGCCGCAGGCTCGCCAGCTCGGCGTCGTCGGTGGCGTCCGAGCGCTTCCGTCCGCGACCGCCCGAGGAGCTCAGCCCCGTGCTGCGCAGCGACGACGCCAGATCCCGGCGGGACTTCGGCGAGCGGGTGTCGACGTGCTTGGGCAGCTTGAGCTTGCCCAGCGCCTCCACCGGCGAGGTGAAGTCGGCGACCGACAGGCGTCCCGACCAGCGGTCCTCGGTCACCACCAGCGGACGCGGCTCGCCCATCGGCTCCAGACCGGGGTCGATCACCACCGCCAGCCCGGACCGGCGCCCGGCGGGCACCGAGATCACATCGCCCTTGCGCAGCTTCTCCAGCGACTTGGCCGCCTCGGCGCGCCGCGACTGCCGGTTCTGCCTGGCCAGCGCCTTCTCCCGCTCGGAGATCCGGCGCCGCAGGTCGAAGTACTCGGCGAAGTCGCCCAGGTGGCACTCCATCGCCTCGGTGTAGCCCGTCAGCGCCTCGGCGTTGCGATCGACCCGGCGCGAGAGGCCCACCACCGACCGGTCGGCCTGGAACTGCGCGAACGACTGCTCCAGCAGGTCCCGCGCCGAGTCCTGGCCGACTCGCTGCACCAGGTTGACCGCCATGTTGTATCCGGGCCGGAACGACGAGCGCAGCGGATACGTGCGCGTCGAGGCCAGACCCGCCACCTGCTTGGGGTCGACACCGGGCTGCCAGACCACCACCGCATGGCCCTCGATGTCGATGCCGCGCCGCCCGGCACGGCCGGTGAGCTGCGTGTACTCCCCCGGGCTGAGGTCCACGTGCGACTCGCCGTTGAACTTCACCAGCCGTTCCAGCACGACCGTGCGAGCGGGCATGTTGATGCCCAGGGCCAGCGTCTCGGTCGCGAACACGGCCTTGACCAGGCCGCGCACGAACAGCTCCTCGACGGTCTCCTTGAACGCCGGAAGCAACCCGGCGTGGTGCGCGGCCACGCCCCGCTCCAACGCCTCCCGCCACTCCCAGAACCCCAGCACGCCCAGGTCGGCGTCGGGCAGGTTCGCGGTCCGCTCGTCGATGACCTCGCGGATCTCCTCGACCTCGGACTCGTCGGTCAGGCGCAACCCCGCCCGCACGCACTGCGCCACCGCCTGATCGCAACCGTTGCGGCTGAAGATGAACACGATCGCCGGCAGCAGCCCAGCGGCGTCGAGGCTGGTCAGCATCTCCAGCCGGGACGGGGGCGAGAACCGGGGCGGACGCGGCCCCTTGCGCTTGTTCGGCGGGCCACCGCGACGGCCCCCGTAGGGCATGTGGGTGCGCGCCAGCTGCTGGGTGTGCCGCAGCAGCTGCGGGTTCATCGTCAGCTCGTGATCATCGGTCTCGCCGCCGAACAGGTCGAACATCCGCGGCCCGACCTGCATGTGCTGCCACAGCGGCACCGGCCGGTGCTCGTCCACCACGACCGTGGTCTCCCCGCGCACCTCCTGCAGCCACTCGCCGAACTCCTCGGCGTTGCTGACCGTCGCCGACAGGCTCGCGAGCTGCACGTAATCCGGCAGGTGCAGGATCACTTCCTCCCACACCGCGCCCCGGAACCGGTCGGCCAGGTAGTGGACCTCGTCCATCACCACGTAGCCGAGCTGGTCCAGCCCGCGCGAACCCGCGTAGAGCATGTTGCGCAGCACCTCGGTGGTCATCACGACCACCTGCGCGTCACCGTTGATCGAGGTGTCGCCGGTCAGCAGCCCCACCGCGTCGTTGCCGTACCGCTCGCACAGGTCGGCGAACTTCTGGTTGGACAACGCCTTGATCGGCGTGGTGTAGAAGCAGCGGCGCCCCTCCGACAACGCCAGGTGCACGGCGAACTCGCCCACCACGGTCTTGCCCGCACCGGTCGGCGCGCACACCAGCACGCTCCTCCCGGCCTCCAGCGCCTGACATCCGGTGAGCTGGAAGGGGTCTAGTTCGAAGGACAGCTCCGCGATGAACTCGGCCAGTTTCGGATGGGCGCTGCGGCGGGAGTGCGCCGCGTACGCGTCGGCCGGCGAGAGCTTGGTCGGGTTGGAACGGCTGGCAGCCACGTACCAAGGTTTTCACATCACCCCGACCGGTGTCTCACAACGCTCGCTTCGGAGTCTCCTGCCAGCCGCGATGCCGCGAGCCGCGGCCCACCACCGCCGCTCGCGCCGCGGCGCCTCCCGCCTGGCCAGTGCGCCGCGACGCCCCGCATCGGCGTCCTGGAGGCTTCTCACCAGCACCGCAGGGCAAGGCGGGAGGAGCCAGATGTTCACACGTGGCTTGCGCCACACGCCACGCTGAGCGCATCTGGCGTGCAGCGGATCGTCAGCGGCAACCGGGCCTGGGGTTCGCCGTCGGCGTAGGCCAGCCAGCCGTTGTCCCCGCCCAGCCGGACCGACTTGGCGCGCAGCGTCGTCACCGCCGGGTGGTCGACGTGGCGTCCGGTGCGCAGCCTCGGCAAGATCCGCACCAGCTCCCGGCGCGGCACCCGGCCGACCACGGTCACGTCGAACAGACCGTCGTCGTCGAGCGCGTCGGGGCAGATCGGGATGCCCCCGCCGTACCAACCGGTGTTGCCCACCGCGATGAGCGTGGCCTCGACGTCGAGCACTCCGCGCTCCGTCTCCAACCGCACCGGCCTGGCCCGCAGCCCCAGCAGTTCCCGCAGCAGCGCGAAGTCGTAGCGGCGTTGACCGCGCGGCCAGCGCATCCGGTTCGCCCTGGCGTTGACCTTCGCGTCGAAGCCGGCGCACAGCACGGTCGCGAACCACCCGGTGCCCGCGACCTTGCCGAGGTCGATGCGCCGCCGCGCACCAGCGGAGATGGCCTTGGCCGCGGCGCGCGCGGCCGCCACCGGCTCGCGCGGGATGCCCAGGCTCCGGGCGAGGTCGTTGCCGGTGCCCGCGGGGATGATCGCCAGCGAGGTCGACGACTCCGCGCACGCCTGCACGGCCAGGTGCGCGATGCCGTCGCCGCCGACCACGGCCAGCACGTCGGCCTGGTCCTCCACCGCGCGCCGCACGGCGGATTCGGTGCCGGACGTGTCGGTGGCGATGACCGTCCGCACCTCGCACACAGCACGAAGGTGGTCGGTGAGTTCACCGACCACCTTCGCGGAAAGACCACCACCGGCCGCGGGGTTGATCACCAGGACGCAACGCATGAGGATGCATCTAATCCCACTCGCGTCCCCGTTGGCCAGGGTTCGACGGGTTGTGACCGTCAGGTGATGTCGTCGTGCTTCTGCGGTGCCGACGGTGTCGTGTCCAGCTTGGACGCGAACGGATCGATGTCGGACGCCTCGTCGAGGCCGACGCCGGTCAGGCCCTCGGCCTCCATCTTCTTGGCCTTGCGCCGGTCGTGCGAACGGCAGATCAGCGCGGCGAACAAGAACAGCAGCGACAGCGCCGCCGACAGCGCCAGCATCGAGAAGGGGTCCTGCCCGGGCGTGGCGATCGCGGCGAACACGAACAGCGCGAACACCAGTCCCCGCCACCACCTGCGCAGCTTCTCGTAGGTGACGACACCCGCGCGGTTGAGCATCACCAGGATCAGCGGGAGCTCGAAGCTCACACCGAAGATCACCAGCAGCAGCAGCATGAAGTTGATGTACTTGCCACCGGTGAGCGCGGTGAAGAACGCCTCGCCGCCGAAGCCCGCCATGAAGCTCAGCGCCTCGGGAACGATGAAGTACGCCAGAACCGCGCCCGCGACGAACAGGATCGTCGCGAAGAACACGAAGGTCCGGGCGAACTTGCGCTCCTGGGTGTAGAGCCCGGGCGTGATGAACGCCCACAGCTGGTACAGCCACACCGGGCTGAACAGGATCGCGCCGACCGACAGACCCACCTTCATGCGCAGCATGAAGATCTCGAACGGTTCGGTCTGCAACAGCTGGCAGGTCCCGTTCGGGCTCAGCCGCTGCTCCACGGGGAGCGCGCAGTACGGCCCGAGCAGGACGTCACCGAGCGTCGGCCAGCCGAACGGCGCGGTGGAAAACCAGATGAACCCGAGGATGGCTCCGATGACCACTGCCGTCATCGCCACCCCGAGCCGGTAACGCAGCTCGAAGAGGTGATCGATGATCGTCATGGTGCCGTCGGGGTTGTGCCTGCGTCCCCACCGACGGCGATCATTGCGGAACGGGTTCAGGCGACGCAGTGGACTGTCACCCACTTCGCTAGCCCCGTCCTCAGTCAGTTCTTCTGTTCGTTCTGCTGCTGCTTGTCCTCGACCGGCGAGGTCGCCGGCGGAGTGCTCGGCTCACCGGCCGTCAGCTCCGGCTTCTGCTCCTTCTCCGACTGAGCCTTCTTCGCAGCCTCTTCGTCGGCCTTCATGCCTCGCGCCTCAGCCTTGAACACCCGAGCGGACTGCCCCAGAGAACGGGCCATCTGCGGGAGCTTGGTGGCGCCGAAGAGCAGCACCAGAACCAAGACGATGAGGACCAGCTCCCAGCCACCTGGCAAACCCATCCGTACACAACCTTTCGTGATGTCCCTGCTAGGCGCCAATGGTACGCGGGGCAGGGGTCGGCAAATAGGGCCGTTTCTGCTTCTCGTCAACCGCGGCGGCGCTGCGAGAGCGCGACCTTGAGGCCCGCTGCCCGCGCTTTGACCATTCCGCTGCGGTCAGCGAGATCGTGGGCCACCCCTCGCTGCACGCGCCGAAAGCGACGCACCTCCATCAAGGTCCTGACCAGCAGGAACACCAGCAGGACGAGGCCTACGGCCAGCAGCACGAGAGTCCACACGAACGGCACGCTGTTCACCGTATCGGGCTCAGGTGGACGGAAGGTGACGGGTCCGCCTCAACGCGGCATGGGCTCGTTGACGCACGTCACTCCCCAACTCCTCGGGGCTGAGCACCGTCACCTGGCCGCCGAGGCCGAGCAGCAGCCTGGTCATCCACGCGCTGTCGGCGTAGCGCATCCGCACCCGGGCCCGGCCGCCGGGGAGCTCTTCGACCTCGTCGACCTGGTAGTACTCGGCGACCCACCGGGCGTCCGGTTCCAGTTCGATCTCGGCCACCCGCTGGTCGGGCGCGGGTTGGAACAGACCTGCGGAAACGTCCGTCGGCTCGGCTTCCGACGGCGGCTCGGCGGGCTCGTCGAGCCGCTGGGCCGCATCGATGCGGTCCAGCCGGAACATCCGGACGCCGTGCGCACTGCGGCACCAGGCCTCCAGGTAGCTGCGGCCGTCGACCAGCAGCAACCGCATCGGGTCGACCGTTCGCTCGCTGATCTCGTCGCGCGATGCCGTGTAGTAACGGATGCGCAACGCTTTGCCGCCGGTGACGGCGGATTGGACCGTTCGACGCACTTCCGAGTCGACCGAATCCTCCGCGCCGAGACCGATCACCACCCCGGACGGGCGGGCTTGACCGACCGCGTTCTCCACCTTCGCCAGCGTGCGCTGCACCGCGTCGGAGTCGGGAACGCCCGGGGTGTCGGCGAGCGCCCGCAGCGCCACCAGCAGCGACGTCGCCTCGGAGGCGGTCAGCCGCAGCGGCCGCCGCATGCCGGCGTCGTAGGTGACGGTGATCGAGTCGCTGTCGAAGGACAGGTCGATCAGATCACCGGGCCCGTAGCCGGGCAGCCCGCACATCCACAGCAGCTCCAGGTCCTTGCGCAGCTGCTGCGGGGTGACCCCGAAGTCGGCGGCGGCGTCGGCGATGGGAATGCCGGGCCGGCTGAGCAGGTAGGGAACCAGGGCCAGCAGCCTGGGCAGGCGTTGCGTCGCGCTGGTCATCGCCGCCCCTCCCCCGCCGCGTCCAGGTGGATCTCGTTGACCGCCTTGCGCAGGGTGTCCGGCTGCAGGACGGCGACGTCGGGCCCGTACCCGGCGAGCCAGCTCGCCGCGGATTCCGGGTACTTCACGTCCAGCTCCAGCACCTCGCCGGGGTCGCCGTCGAACTCCCTGCTCTCGACGACCTTGCCGATGCGCCGCACCCCGTGCGCGCGTCCGTCGGCGACCCACACGCGGGACGGCGTCGGCGGCGGTGGCTCGCGCTGCTCGCCCGCGACCATCCGCAGCAGGTCGACCTCCTGCGGCCGCTGCACGACTCCGCTCTTGCCGACCGCGCTGACCGGGCCCTGGATGCGGGAGAGACGGAAGCAGCGCGGCGCCTGCCGGTCGCGATCGTGGCCGACGACGTACCAGCGCCCGCGCCAGGACACCACGCCCCACGGCTCGACGGTGCGGTGCCGGACCTCGGCGCTGCTGGGTCGCCGGTAGTCGAACTCCACGACGCGGCCGGACTGGACCGCCGAGTGCAGCGCGCCGAAAGCGGGTTCGCTGGTGCGCACCTTCGGTTCGACCGCGGCCGAGGCGCGTTCGTCCACGTCGACGCCGGCGGCGCGGAGCTTGAGCAGCGCGCCCTGGGCGGCGGAGGTGAACTCCGGGGAGTCCCACAGCCGGACGGCCAGCGCGACGGCGGCGGCTTCGTCGGGTTCGAGGTCGATGTCGCCGAGCTCGTAGTCGCGCCGGGCGATGCGGTACCCGTCGGCGCTGTCGAACGCCGAGTTGCGGCCGGTCTCCAGCGGGATCCCCAGGTCTCGCAGCTCGGCCTTGTCCCGCTCGAAGGTCCGGAAGAACGCCTCGTCGGAGGGCGCGTCCGCGTACCCCGCGACGATATGACGGATCCGCTCTGCGGTGAGGTACTGGCGGGTCGACAGCAGGCAGAGCACCAAGTTCACCAAGCGTTCAGCACGCACAGTGGCCACTCCGAAACTCTAGCGCCAAAGTATTCGATCATGAGTTCGGGTATCGGCGTGTCTTCGCAGAACACCCATTCGATCGACGACCGGTTTCGGCGATCACTGAACTCATCGTTGATGCGAAAGCCGTTCACGAAGCGTTCGCGTTCCTACCCTCGAGGACATGCCTGCTCTGATGATCACCGGCGCCTCGCGCGGCATCGGCGCCGCCACCGCCCGCCTCGCCGCCGCCGAGGGCTACCGGCTGGCCCTGCTGGCCCGCGACACCGACGCCCTGTCCGGCCTGGTCGAGGAACTGGGGTCGGACACCGCCGTCGCGCTGCCCTGCGACGTCACCGACCACACCAGCCTGTCCGACGCCGTGGCCGCGACCGAGCAGCGCTACGGCCGTGTGGACGCCGTCCTGGCCAACGCCGGGATGAGCGTGCCGACCTCGTTCCTCGGCAACGACGGCGCCGAACCCGAGCAGTGGCGCGACATGGTGCTCACCAACGTCTACGGCGCGGCGATCACCGCCCGCGCCGCCCTGCCCGCGCTGGTGCGCAGCAGCGGCCACCTCGTGCTCACCGGCTCCAACGCCGGTCGCGGGATCCGGCCCGGCAACCTCTACTCCGCCACCAAGTGGGCGGTCACCGGCATGGCGCAGAACATCCGCGCGGAGTGCGTGGGCACCGGCGTCAGGGTCACCCTCGTGCAACCGGGCATGGTCGACACGGACATGACCGCGGACCGGACGGACGTCCCGAAGCTGGTCCCGGAGGACATCGCCCGGGGCATCCTCTACGCCCTGGCGCAACCGGCAGCGGTCGACGTCAACGAGCTGACGATCCGCCCGACCGGCCAAGCGCCCCACAGCTGAAGCCGAGAGCGGCGCTGCGGCGGGCGCAGGCCCGGCCGCAGCGCCGCCCGCTCCTGCGGGAGCCGAACGGCCCTACAGCGAGTTGATCAACCGCTCGACCCGCTCGTCGACCGCCCGGAACGGGTCCTTGCACAGCACGGTCCGCTGGGCCTGATCGTTGAGCTTGAGGTGCACCCAGTCGACGGTGAAGTCCCGCCCGGCGGCCTGAGCAGCGGCGATGAAGTCACCGCGCAGCTTGGCCCGGGTGCTCTGCGGCGGGGTGTCCTTGGCGGCCTCGATCTCGCCGTCCTCGGTCGCCCGATCCACCAGGTCCTTGCGCTGCAGCATGTCGAACAGACCGCGTCCGCGCCGGATGTCGTGGTAGGCGAGGTCGAGCTGCGCGATGCGCGGGCTGGACAGCTCCAGACCGTGCTTGCTGCGGTAGCGCTCCAGCAGGCGGAGCTTGATCGCCCAGTCGACCTCGCGGTCGATCAGCGAGTAGTCCTCCTGCTCGACGGCGTCGAGGGTGCGGCCCCACAGCTCCAAGATGCGCTCGGACATCGGGTCCGAGCCGCGCCGCGCGACGTGGTCGACGGCCCGGCTGTGGTACTCGCGCTGGATGTCCAGCGCCGAGGCCTCCCGGCCGCCGGCCAGCCGCACCGTGCGGCGCCCGGTGAGGTCGTGGCTGATCTCGCGGATCGCCCGGATCGGGTTGTCCAGGCTGAAGTCCCGGAACTGCACGCCCTGCTCGACCATCTCCAGCACCAGGTTCGCCGCCCCGACCTTGAGCAGGGTGGTCACCTCGGACATGTTGGAGTCGCCGACGATGACGTGCAGCCGCCGGTAGCGCTCGGCGTCGGCGTGCGGCTCGTCGCGGGTGTTGATGATCGGCCGGGACCGGGTGGTGGCGCTGGAGACGCCCTCCCAGATGTGCTCGGCGCGCTGGGACAGGCAGTACACGGCGCCGCGCGGGGTCTGCAGGACCTTCCCGGCACCGCAGATGAGCTGGCGGGTCACCAGGAACGGCAGCAGCACGTCGGCGATGCGGGAGAACTCGCCGGAGCGCCCGACCAGGTAGTTCTCGTGGCAGCCGTAGGAGTTGCCCGCTGAGTCGGTGTTGTTCTTGAACAGGAAGATGTCCCCGCCGATGCCCTCGTCGGAGAGCCGGCGTTCGGCATCGATGAGCAGGTCTTCGAGGATGCGCTCACCGGCCTTGTCGTGCGTGACCAGCTGCGTGAGGTCGTCGCACTCGGCGGTGGCGTACTCGGGGTGGGAACCCACGTCGAGGTAGAGGCGGGCACCGTTGCGCAGGAAGACGTTCGACGACCTTCCCCACGACACGACCCGCCGGAACAGGTACCTGGCCACCTCGTCCGGGGACAGTCTGCGCTGCCCGTGGAACGTGCAGGTGACCCCGAACTCGGTTTCGATGCCGAAGATCCGCCTCTGCATGTCTCCACACTAGGCGCAAAACCGCCCTCGCGGCGGTCCGCCGTTCGGGCAACTGTCGAAATGAGTTCGGCTGATTTTGGTAGCAGGCCGTCACTCACCCCGTTGCGCACGCCCCCGCACGGAGCAGCCGGAATCGCCGTACATCCGTACGATTTCCCGGGATGTGGGCCGCCCGTCCCACCCCGAACGACATCGCTCCCGCACCCGAGGCGGGTGCGGGAGCGATGAGCTCTCGGGCGGGTCACTTGCCGGACTGGGTTTCCTCGCCGTCCTCGGACTTGTCGGAGTCCTCAGTCGACGCCGGCAGCAGGGCCGTCAGCGCGGCGCCCTGGATGCGGCGGAAGGTCCGGTTGGGACGGGCGCGGTCGAGGACCGCGACCTCCAGGGCCTTGGTGCCCAGTTCGCGCGCGGAGTCCCCACTGGACGAAAGTCCCTTGACGGCGACCCGGATGGCGTCGCCCAATTCCATTCCATCGCTGAAGGAATCCTTCAGCGAGCTGGTGATCGTGTCCGCCTGACCGCCCATCACCACGTACTGCGGCTCGTCCACGATGGACCCGTCGTAGGTGAGCCGGTACAGCTGGTCGGACTCGGCGGTCGCGCCGACCTCCGCAACGCAGATCTCGACCTCGAACGGCTTGATCTGCTCGGTGAAGATCGCACCCAGGTGCTGGGCGTAGGTGTTGGCCAGCGACCGCCCGGTCACGTCGCGCCGGTCGTAGGAGTAACCGCGCACGTCGGCGATGCGCACACCGGCGACCCGCAGGGCCTCGAACTCGCTGTAGCGGCCCACCGCGGCGAAGCCGATGCGGTCGTAGATCTCGGAGACCTTGTGCAAGGTCGGAGACGGGTTCTCGGCGACGAACAGCACCCCACCGGCGTACTTGAGCACCACCACGCTGCGGCCCCGGGCGATGCCCTTGCGGGCGAGCTCGGACCGCTCCCGCATCAACTGCTCGGGGGAGGTGTAGAACGGCATCGTCACGGCTTCTGCACTCCTGAATCTGCTCGCTGTGGCAGGCGGGATCGTGGGACGGCGCTGGTCAGCCGCCCGGGTTCTCCAGGCGTCCGTTGACCACGGCGGTGGCGATCTCGGAGGTCTGCTCCTCGGTCAGCCGCACCGCGCCCTCGGCCGCGGTGATGGTGATGACCGACGGGTAGATCCGCCGGGACACGTCCGGGCCACCGGTGGCGCTGTCGTCGTCCGCAGCGTCGTAGAGCGCTTCCACCGCGGCGCGCGCGGCGGTGTCCAGGTCGGCGTCCGGGTCGAAGCGCTTCTTCAGCGCCGACTTGGCGAACTGCGAGCCGGAACCGACCGCGTGGTAGCCGCCGGCCTCGTTGTAGCGACCGCCGACGACGTCGTAGGACACGATCCGGCCCGCGCGGTCGGGGTCTTCGGCGTCGGTGTCGTAACCGGCGAACAGCGGTACGACCGCCAGACCCTGCATGGCCGCGGACAGGTTGCCGCGCAGCATCGTGGCCAGCTTGTTGGACTTGCCGTCCAGCGACAGCGAGATGCCTTCGAGCTTCTCGTAGTGCTCCAGCTCGACCGCGTAGAGCTTCACGAGTTCCTGCGCCACACCGGCCGTTCCGGCGATGCCCACCGCCGAGTAGGCGTCGGTGACGAAGAGCTTCTCCATGTCCCGCTGCGCGATGACGTTGCCCATCGTCGCCCTGCGGTCACCCGCCAGCAGCACGCCTCCGCGGAAGGTCACCGCGACGATGGTGGTGCCGTGCGGCGCCTGCACGGTGCCCTCGGGCGCCCTGCGCCCGCCCGGCAGCAGTTCCGGTGCGGCGGCTTGGAGGAAGTCGGTGAACGACGAGGATCCGGGGGTCAAGTAGGCGGCGGGAAGCGCCTGCCCGGGGAACTGGGCCGAGCTCTGGTCCATCAGCGACATCGTCTCCGTTCTCACAGGACTCCTGCGACAGGATGCACTTTAGTCATGATCGAGTGCGCAGCGAGCGGCACCGGGCCGGTGTTTCTCCGGCCCGGTGACCGGTTCTCGCAGGATCACCGCCTGGGCGCACCGGCGGTCGGGGCCTACTGGCCGCCCTTCTGCACGTAGGCGCGCACGAAGTCCTCGGCGTTCTCCTCCAGGACGTCGTCGATCTCGTCCAGGATGGCGTCGACGTCCTCGCCGAGCTTTTCGCGACGTTCCTGACCGGCGGCCTCCGGTTCGTTCTCTTCCTCGCCGTCGCCGCCGCCCTGCCGCTGAGCCTTCTCCTGAGACATCTCGCCTCCCGGTGGGTTGAAGTCCCGAACTCCCCCGGAATCGGGGGCGTCCTGCCTTGAACACTACCTATCCGACCACTCGTTCGCCCACGCCCAGCCGGGCGTCTTTGACGATCTTTCCGACTACCTGACGTGCGCGAAACGTGGTCGTCGCGGGTCACCCCTTCGTCAGCGAGTCCACCAGTTCCTCGGCGCTGTTGCTGGCCTCCAGCAGGGCGCCGACGTGGGCCTTGGTGCCGCGCAGCGGTTCCAACGTCGGGATGCGCACCAGGGATTCCCGGCCGAGGTCGAAGATGACCGAGTCCCAGGACGCGGCGGCCACCTCCGACGGGTAGCGCTCCAGGCAGCGACCGCGGAAGTAGGCGCGGGTGTCCTCCGGCGGGGTGGCCACGGCTTCCTGGACCTCTTCCTCGCTGACCAGGCGTTTCATCGAACCTCGGGTGACCAGCCGGTTGTAGAGGCCCTTGTCCAGCCGCACGTCGGAGTACTGCAGGTCGATCATGTGCAGCCGGGGCGAGGCCCAGCCCAGGCCGTCGCGGCTGCGATAGCTCTCCAACAGCCGCAGCTTCGCCGGCCAGTCGAGCCTGTCGGCGCAGGACATGGGGTCGTTGCCGAGCATGTCGAGCACCTCGCCCCAGGTGTTGAGCACGTCGCGCGAGGCCCGCTCGGCGCCGTTGGCGTCGAGGAACTCCGAGGCCCGCTCGTGGTAGGCGCGCTGGAGGTCCAGACCGGTGAACCGGCGACCGTCGGCGAGCTCCACGGACTGCTTGAGGGTGGGGTCGTGGCTGATCAGGTGCACCGCCTGCACCGGGTCGGCCAGCTTGAGGTCGTCGAACCGCAGCCCGCCCTCGATCATGTCCAGCACCAGCGCAGCGGTGCCGAGCTTGAGGTAGGTCGAGGTCTCGGCGAGGTTGGCGTCGCCGATGATGACGTGCAGCCGCCGGTACTTGTCGGCATCGGCGTGCGGTTCGTCGCGGGTGTTGATGATGCCGCGCTTGAGGGTGGTCTCCAGGCCGACCTCGACCTCGATGTAGTCGGAGCGCTGGGAGAGCTGGAAACCGGGCTTCTCACCCGACTGGCCGATGCCGACCCGGCCGGACCCGCACATCACCTGCCGGGAGGCGAAGAACGGCGTCAGGCCGCCGATCACCGAGGTGAACGGGGTGTTGCGGGCCATCAGGTAGTTCTCGTGGGTGCCGTAGCTCGCGCCCTTGCCGTCGACGTTGTTCTTGTAGAGCTGTATGGGCGCGGTGCCGGGCACGCTGGCCGCGCGCAACGCGGCCTCCTCCATCACGCGTTCGCCCGCCTTGTCCCAGATGACCGCGTCGCGCGGGTTGGTGACCTCGGGCGCGGAGTACTCGGGGTGCGCGTGGTCGACGTAGAGGCGCGCGCCGTTGGTGAGGATGACGTTGGCCGCGCCGAGGTCGTCGCCGTCCGAACCGTTGGACTGCTGCGCCGCCGAGCTCAGGTCGAACCCGCGCGCATCGCGCAGCGGCGACTCGACCTCGTAGTCCCAGCGAGCCCGTCTGGCTCTCGGGATCTCGGCCGCCGCCGCGTACGCCAGCACGATGTGGGTGGAGGTCAGCACCGGATTGGCGCTGGAATCGCCAGGTACGACGATGCCGTACTCCACCTCGGTTCCCATGATCCGCCGCATACCTCGCAGAGTACGGGGTATCGGCGGCGGAGCAGAGTGCTTGAAGCCACAGGTTCGCCGATCGTGCCTTCCGGCGTTGCGCCGACCGGGTGGCACGATCGTGGTGTGGGCATGGGTGAGGAGCAGGTCGCGCTGTACGACGCGGCCGGGCGTGTCGTGGGCCGGGCGTCGAGGCGCGAGATGCGCGAGAGGGGGCTGTGGCACGCGGCGACCTCCGTGCTGCTGCTCTCCGGCGATGAGCAGCACGTCTACGTGCACCGCCGCACCGACACCAAGGACGTCTACCCGGGCCTGCACGACTGCACCGCCGGAGGCGTGGTCGTCGCCGGAGAGGACCCGTTCGACGCCGCCCGCCGGGAGCTGGCCGAGGAGCTCGGCGTGCGCACCGAACCGGAGTTCCTGTTCCGCGAGGTCTTCGAGCACGACACCGTCCGCTACCACGGCTTCGTGTTCGAAGCCCGCTGGGACGGACCGGTGGTGCACCAGCCCGAGGAGGTCGCCGAGGGCTGGTGGATGCCCGTCTCCGAGCTGCGCGAGCGCCTCGACGACCCGCTGTGGCCGTTCGTGCCCGACGGGCGTCAGTTCACGCGGCGATGGCTGCGGGAGCGCGCTGCGCGCGCCTGAGCGGCGCTCAGTGCCACGGCAGCTGGGAGCGCTCGCCCCAGTAGGTCGCCGCGTCGGTGGCCAGCGACCGGAGGGTGGCCAGGTCCCGGTCGTCGAGCTCGACGCGCAGGGCCGCGAGGTTGGTCTCCAGCTGCTCCACGCTGGCCGGGCCGAGCAGCACCACGTCCGCCCACGGCTGGGCCAGCGCGTGGGCGACGGCGATGGCGTCCGGCCCGACGTCGTGGCGGGAGGCGATGGCGGCGAACTCGTCCGGCGGTTTCAGCGCCAGCCGCCCGTTGGCCATGGTCTCCTTGAGCAGCACCCGCCACCCGCCGGTGTGCACCTCGTTGAGGGTGCGGCCGACCGAGGGCTCGGCGGTGTTCCAGGTGGACTGCACGGCGCTGAACAGCTGCGTCCCGCCGATCTCCAGCTCCCACGCCCGCTCGATGGTCTCGGGCTGCGCGGCACCGCTGGTGGAGAAGCCGAGCCGCACGCCGGCGTCGCGGATGCGGGCCAGCTCGTGCTGCAGCTCCATGTCCTCGAACAGCGGGCTGTCACCGGTCAGCGAGTGCACCTGGTAGAGATCGATGCGATCGCCCAGCAGCGTGCGGGTCTCCGCCCACTGGGTGCGCAACCGCTCCAGCGAGTGCTCCTTGACCTCGTGGACCTCGGTCTCGATGCGCCACTCGGCGACGTAGGCGTAGCCCCACTTGCTGGAGACGGTGACGTCCTCGTGGCCCCGCTCCCCCAGCCAGTCGGCCAGGAACTGCTCGGCGCTGCCGTAGGAGCGGGCGGTGTCGACCCATCGGATGCCGTGGGCGTAGGCGGCGTCCAGGACGGAGCGGGTGCGCTCCTTCATGGCCTGGGTCGTGCGCTGCTGGGGAAGCACGTCGGCGCGGCCGACGTTGATGTAGGCGGGCCTGCCCAGAGCGGCCAGCCCGAGTCCCAGCCGCTGCACCGGGTTCTGCGCGGGGATCATGCCCAGCAACGTATCCCGCCGCCGAGCCGCCCGCACGGCTCGGGGCCGCCATCCCGGAAGGAGGGATGGCGGCCCCGGATCACCGTCGTCTCGACGACCGCTCGACCACGCGTGCGAGCGCGGCACCTGAATTACAGGTACTGGCCCGTGTTGGTGGCGGTGTCGATCGCTCGGCCGGATTCCTGGTTCTTCCCGCTGACCAGGGTGCGGATGTAGACGATCCGCTCGCCCTTCTTGCCGGAGATGCGGGCCCAGTCGTCCGGGTTGGTGGTGTTGGGCAGGTCCTCGTTCTCGGCGAACTCGTCGATGATGGCGTCCTGCAGGTGCTGCACCCGCAGGCCCGGCTGGTTGGTCTCCAGCACCGACTTGATCGCCGCCTTCTTGGCCCTGTCCACGATGTTCTGGATCATCGCGCCGGAGTTGAAGTCCTTGAAGTACAGGACTTCCTTGTCACCGTTGGCGTAGGTGACCTCCAGGAACCGGTTCTCGTCGGTTTCGGCGTACATCCGCTCCACCGTGGCCTGGATCATCGCGTCCAGGCACGCGGCGTTGTCGCCGCCGAACTCCTTGAGGTCCTCCTCGTGGATCGGCAGTTCGGTGGTGAGGTACTTGGAGAAGATGTCCTTGGCCGATTCGGCGTCCGGACGCTCGATCTTGATCTTCACGTCGAGCCGGCCGGGGCGCAGGATCGCCGGGTCGATCATGTCCTCGCGGTTGGAGGCACCGATGACGATGACGTTCTCCAGGCCTTCCACACCGTCGATCTCGCTCAGCAGCTGCGGGACGATGGTGGTCTCCACGTCGGAGGACACGCCGCTGCCGCGGGTCCGGAAGATCGAGTCCATCTCGTCGAAGAACACGATCACCGGCGTGCCCTCGGAGGCCTTCTCCCGAGCGCGCTGGAAGATCATCCGGATGTGCCGTTCGGTCTCGCCGACGAACTTGTTGAGCAGCTCGGGACCCTTGATGTTCAGGAAGTAGGACTTCGCCTGACCATCGTCGTCACCCCGCGCCGCGGCCACCTTCTTGGCCAGGGAGTTCGCCACCGCCTTGGCGATGAGCGTCTTCCCGCAGCCCGGCGGCCCGTAGAGCAGGACGCCCTTGGGCGGGCGCAGCTGGTACTGCACGTAGAGGTCGGAGTGCAGGAACGGCAGCTCCACGGCGTCGCGGATCTGCTCGATCTGCCCGGCCAGGCCACCGATGTCCCGGTAGCCGACGTCCGGCACCTCCTCGAGGGTGAGGTCCTCGACCTCGGCCTTGGGCACCACGTCGTAGGCGTAGCCGGCCTTGCTGTCGACCAGCAGCGAATCGCCGGCCTTCAGCCCGGAGTCGGCCAGAGGTTCGGTCAGCCACACGACGCGTTCCTCGTCGGTGTGCCCCATCACCAGCGCGCGCGGGCTCTCGCCCTCGGCGTAGGACAGGACCTCCCGGAAGGTGCACACCTCACCGGTCTGCTCGAACGCACCCGCCTCGACCACGGTCAGGGCCTCGTTGAGGCGCACAGACTGCCCCAACCGCAGGTCCCCGGTCTCGACGTTCGGCGACACCGCCACCCGCATCTTGCGACCGGAGGTGAACACGTCGACCGTGCTGTCCTCGTAGGCGTGCAGGAACACGCCGTACCCGCTCGGGGGTTGGGCGAGGCGGTCGACCTCCTCGCGCAGCGCCATCAGCTGGCCCCGCGCTTCCTTCAGGGTCTCGGTGAGTTTGGCGTTCCGTTCGGTGAGCTGGCTCACTCTCTCGGATGCCTCGGCCAGCCGCTTTTCCAGCAGGCGCGCCTGTTGAGGAGACTCGTTGAGCCTGCGGCGAAGCAGTGCGACCTCGTCTTCGAGAAGACGGATCTGGCTGCGGAGCTCCGCGGAGCCCGCACCCTGCTCGCCGTCGCCCTCCTCAGGCCGGCTGCCGGGACGGTCGTGCTGCATATCGGCACCCTCCTCCCGTGCTCGTACCACCACGGTACCGGCGATCACCGACGACGGCGGCGTCGTGAGGTGTCCGCCGGATCGCCCAGCGTGCCACAGAAATCTCCGAATACACACGGTCTAAAGACGTTTGTTCCCGGCGCGTTGCATCCTGGCTGGTCGGGGCGGATACGGTGGGTTGTCGATCATGGTCCGTTCGATACTCCCGGACAACCTTCCGACACCCCCGCGGAATCGCCGCGACCACGGGTTTTTCCGTTGCGCCACAGCGCCCGTGTGCGCTCTGCGATCATCCGGGTTAAGGACTCCGGCAACCGGGTGGCATTTTTCGTCCGGAGCCGCCGGACTTCTCCCATCATTTGGAACAACTTCGGGCGACCGGACATTCCGGACTCCGCCGGGGCGGTCATGGAGGTTGTAATCCCGATACTCCGCACCCGCGGGCCCAAGGGCTCTGGTCTACTTACCGCCGCTAACGCACAACCGGCGTCGAATGCCGCATGAACACTCCTGGGAGGAGTCCATGACCTATCCGCCGCAGCAGCCTGGACAGGGCGGGTGGGGGCAGCAACCCACGGGGAACGGATTCCCCCCTCAGCCTTCCGGCGCCCCGCAGCAGCAACCCAACTGGTACGGCAACCAGCACACCGGTTGGGGCCAGCAGGGCCCGGAGCAGGGACAACCCGGCCAGATGCACCCGGGTCAGCCGCAGCCCGCGCAGCCGCCGCAGGCCGGCCAGCCGATGCCACCGCAGTGGGGCAGCGAGTACGGCCCTGGTTCATGGCTGAAGGAGCCGGGCGGCTTCGGCGACGTCGAACCGCCGGCACCGCAGAAGTCGAAGCTGCCGGTGGTCCTCGGGATCGTCGCGGCCGTGCTGGTGCTCGCCGGAGCGGGCGTCGGCGCCTACTTCTGGCTCGGCAGCGGCCCGGGCGAACCGCGTCCGGTGGCCCAGGAGGTCGTGGCCAAGGTCAACGCGGGCGACTTCGGCACCGTCGGCGAGCTGTTCTGCGAGTCCAACAAGACCCAGCTCGACACCGCCATCGGCCAGCTCAAGCAGTGGAAGTTCGACGTCCGCCTCGGCGAGGTCACCCGCAACGGTGACAAGGCTTCGGCGGATCTGACCGGAACCTACGAGGCCGACGGGGCGTCCCAGCCGGTGGACCAGACCATGGGCCTGGTCGTCGAGAACGGCGAGTGGAAGGTCTGCGACCTCGGCCAGTAGCCGGGGCGCATCGAGGGGAACAACAGAAAAGATTCAGGGGGAACACCAGTGACGTACCCACCGCAGCAGCCGCCCGGCCAGGGCGGATGGGGGCAGCAGCCCGGTGGCCAGTACCCGCAGCAACCCGGCGGGCAATACCCGCCCAGCGCCGGGCAGCAGTACCCGCAGCCCGGCGGCGCCTACCCGCCCAGCGGGGGCCAGCAGTACCCGCAGCAGCCGTACCCGAGCCCGTACGGCCAGCCCGGCTACGGCGGTCAGCCGCCGAAGACGAAGTCCCCGCTGCCGTGGATCCTCGGCGGCGTCGGCGGCCTCGTCGTCATCGGCGTGACCATCGTCCTCGCCTTCGCCGGCGGACCGGGCGATCCTCGCCCGGTCGCGCAGCAGGCCGTGGACATGATGAACGCCAAGGACTTCGCCGGGCTGCAGGGCGTCAGCTGCAAGAAGGAGCGGGCGGGCCTGCAAGAGGTCATCGACACGATGGAAGGCAAGGGCGGCGACGTCGCCCAGCTGAAGGAGTTCGGGCTCACCGACGCCGACGTCAAGAAGTTCATCGACGGGATGACGTTCCAGGTGCAGCTCGGCGAGGTCAAGGACAACGGCGACAACACCGCCAAGGCGAAGATCTCCGGCGAGATGCGCCTGACCGGCCACATCATGGGCCGAGACCTCAGCCAGATGCCGCCGACCCCGCTGGACCAGGACTTCAAGATGGTCGTCGAAAGCGGCGACTGGAAGATCTGCTGACGCGATGAACAGTCGAAACGGCCCGCTCCGGACTCCTCCGGGGCGGGCCGTTCGGCATCGTGTCAGCCCTTGCTGGGGCGGCGCTGGACGCGCGGGGGCGTGACGCCGTCGGCGAGGCGGCGGCTGGTGAGCAGGAACGCGGTGTGGGCGACCATGCGGTGCTCGGGGCGGACGGCCATGCCGACCACGTGCCAGGGGCGCAGCAGCGTCTCCCAGGCCTGCGGCTCGGTCCAGTTCTGCTGCTCGCGGATCGCCTCGGTGACCCGGGAGAGCTGGGTCGTGGTGGCCACGTAGACGATCAGCACGCCACCGGGAAGGAGCTTCTCCTTGACCAGCTCCAGCACGTCCCAGGGCGCCAGCATGTCCAGCACGATGCGGTCGACGGGCTCGCCGTCGTACTCCAGCAGGTCGCCGAGCCGCAGGTCCCAGTTCTCCGGGATCTCGCCGAAGAAGCGCTTGACGTTGCGCTCGGCGTGCTCGTGGTGGTCCTCGCGCACCTCGTAGGAGGTGACGCTGCCCTCCGGGCCGACCGCGCGCAGCAGCGAGCAGCTCAGCGCGCCGGATCCGGCACCGGCCTCCAGCACCTTCGCGCCCGGCCGGATGTCGCCCCACATGAGGATCTGGGCGGCGTCCTTGGGGTAGATGACCTGGGCGCCGCGCGGCATCGACAGCACGTAGTCGGCCAGCAGCGGGCGCAGCGCCAGGAACGAGGTGCCGCCTGCGGAGACCACCACCGAGCCCTCCGGCTGCCCGATCAGGTCGTCGTGCGCGAGCGCGCCGCGGTGGGTGTGGTACTCCCCTCCCTTTTCCAGCACGACCGTGTACTTGCGCCCCTTGGGGTCGGTCAACTGGACCCGGTCGCCGGGCTGGAACTCACCGCTGACGGTGCTGCTCAAGTGCTGCCTACCTTCTCCACGCTCGCCTGACGTGCTCGATGCACGGCGAACCATCGTCGCAGATGGGCAGGCCTCTACCCCCGGCGGGAGCGCAGTGCCGAGCGCAGGTCCTCGCGGCGGAGGACTCCGCTGGGCCTGCCCTCCTCGTCGATGACCAGGAACTGCCAGGCGAGCACCGTCTGGACCCGTTCCAGCACGGCGTCCGGCGACTCGCTGTCCAGCAGGATCGTGTCCGCCTCGACGGGCTCCGCGGCGCGCTCGGCCGGTTCGTGCGGGGCGTGCGTGGCCAGCCGCTCGGCGGCGGTCTGGTCGAGCAGGCCGACCGCGATGCCGTCGGCGCGCACCAGCACGACGCCGCGCCCGGCGGCGGCCATCAGCGCGTCGCCGACGGGGCTCTCGGCGGGCAGCTGGAGCACCGGGCGCACCAGGTCCGACAGCTCCAGGCCGCTGGGCCACCGGCGACGCTGCTCGGCCTGGTGCTCGGCGCTGGCCCCGGCCACGACGAACCAGGCCATGAGCACGCACACGCCGAGCCGCAGCCACTGATCGGCGGCTCCGTTGAACAACCCGATCACCGCGTAGACCAGCAGTGCGACGGCGACGGCTCCGGCACCCACGACACCGGCGGTGGTGCCCGCAACGCGACGACCGGTGATCCGCCACAGCAGCGCGCGCAGCATCCGCCCGCCGTCCAGCGGCAGGCCCGGCAGCAGGTTGAACACGCCGACGGCGAGGTTGGCCACGCAGGTCTGGGCGACCAGCAGCCAGATCGCGCCGCCCGGCGTCATGGCGTACCAGGCGATGCCGTTCGCACCCGCCAGCACCAGCGACACCGCCGGCCCGGCAGCGGCGATCAGCCCCTCCTGCGCGGGCTTGGGGGGCGTGCGGGAGATCTCGGAGAGCCCGCCGAGCAGAAACAGCCGCACGCGGCGCACGGGCAGTCCCATCCGCAGCGCGACGATGCAGTGGCCGAGTTCGTGCAGCAGCACCGACGCCGCCAGCAGCACCGTGAACACCGCTGCCAGCACGGCGCTCTCCCACACCCCCGCGCCCGGCAGGATGCGGCCCACCATCGGCGTGTAGAGCAGCACGATGAGCGCGGCGCCGAGCCACCACGAGGTGGACAGCAGCACCGGCACTCCGGCCACCCGGCACAACAGCAGCCCCCCGTCGTTGAGCCTGGGCCGGACGGGCGAGGAAGCGGTCGGCGGCATGTGCGAAGGGTAGTAGGTCGGAGGTGAGAGAGCTGTGATGCCCGGGTCGCGCCATCGGAGTTCTCGCGGATTTCGCGACCGCGCCCCTCCCGTGCCGATCTCCTGTCAGGGGGTTTCGTTAGGGTCAGTGCTCATGGCTGAGACCGCGCAGCAGGAACCCGAGCAGGCGACCCGCCGGCGTCCGGCGCTTTCGCCGTCGCGGGCGGGGGATTTCAAGCAGTGCCCGCTGCTCTACCGCTTCCGCGCGGTGGACCGTCTGCCGGAGAAGGCCACGCGCGCGCAGGTGCGCGGCACGGTGGTGCACTCGGTGCTGGAACGGCTCTACGGCCTGCCCACCGAGCAGCGCGACCGGCAGAAGGCCGGGGACCTGCTGACGCCGGCGTGGGAGGAGATCCTCGCCGAGCAGCCGGAGCTGGCGGAGCTCTTCGAGGGCCCGGACGACCCGGAGCTGGCCAAGTGGCTGAAGTCCGCGAGCGGCCTGCTCGACGCCTACTTCGAGATGGAGGACCCGCAGCGGCTGCAGCCGGAGGCGTGCGAGCTGCGGGTGGAGACCGAGCTCCCCTCGGGCGTGCTGCTGCGCGGCTTCATCGACCGGGTGGACGTCGCGCCGACCGGTGAGATCCGCTTGGTGGACTACAAGACCGGCAACGCGCCGCGCGAGATCGGCGAAGCCAAGGCGATGTTCCAGATGAAGTTCTACGCCTTGGTGCTGTGGCGGTTGCGCGGCGAGATCCCCCGCCAGCTGCTGCTGATGTACCTGGCGAACAAGCAGAAGCTCGCCTACGCCCCCGACGAGGACGAGTTGCGCCGCTTCGAGCGGACTCTCGAGGCGATCTGGCAGGCGATCCTGCGCGCGGGCAAGACCGGGGACTTCCGGCCGAATCCGAGCAAGCTCTGCGACTACTGCGATCACAAGGCCCTCTGCCCGGCGTTCGGCGGAACCCCACCCCCCTACCCGGGCTGGCCGGAAGACCCGACCACCAACGAAGAGTCCATCCTGGACCGAACCGACTGACGGCAGCGGAGAAACCCCGGCGCCCCACCGTCAGGCAAGCGCCGCAGGCGCTTTCTCAGTACACCACCTGAGAAACCGGCACCGCCGCGGGTTCTGACACGTCTTCTGGGGAGGACAGCCCTAGAGCCGTGTATTGGTCATACTTCAGTCTCGGGTCCCGGACCCAGAAGGCGTGTCAGGTTCCGCCACCCGCACCGCTGAGCAGAATGAGTTCTTCAGTCCTCGTACGGGTCGTAATTGGCAGCGGTGCCGAAGTCGCCTGCCTGGCTCGGGTCGATGACCGCGAAGCGAGCCCCGGTGGGGTCCCGGAGGACGGCCATGCGGCCGATGCTGGAGTCGTACGGGTCGACGCGGACGCGACCGCCGTTGGCGATGGCCGTGCGGACCAGTTCGTCGGTGCCGATCTCGGCGTCCACGCCCAGGTACAGCAGCCAGTGCGGCTGCGTGGACTCGGTGATGAAGTCGCGGATCATGCTGACCCGCGCCAGCACCGACTCCTCGCCCAGGTACCAGACCGAGTAGTCCGAGCGGTGCTCGGTGCCGAACTGCTCCGCGGTGTAGCCGAAGAGCTCCTGGAAGAAGTTGTCGGCGGTCTGCGCCTTGATGGTGACCAGCTCGGCCCACATCAGCGTGCCCGGCAGACCGACGTCGAACTGCCAGGACTCCTCCGGCTCCAGCAGGCCGAACTCCGCGTCGGAGGGGCCGACCAGCACGGCCTTGCGGCCCACCTTGGGCACCGAGTTCAGCGGGACGGTCTGCACCGCGCCTCGCTCCTCGGCCTCGGCGACCTTCTCGGCGCAGTCCGCGGCCGCGAGGTAGATCCGCCACATCGACTGGTCACCGGAGGCCGCGCGCAGGCTCGCCACCGGGAACCCGTCGCGCAGGGCGATGATGTGCTCCCCGGAAGCCGGGTCGGAGTGGGTCTCGTACTCCCAGTCGAACAGGTTCGCGTAGAACTCCCGCGCCCTGTCCAGGTTGGTGGTGATCAGCTCGATCCAGCAGGGCATCCCTGCGTAGAGCTGCCACTGCGGAGGCGTCTTCCCCGGGACCACTACTGCCATATGCGTGCCAACCCCCATGGGCGTCGTCCAAGATCGTCACGTTCGAAACTACCCCGCAGGTGTGACAACCGTGGAGGCGCCGGACGAACTCGCGCTCACCTCGCCCAGCCTCTCTCGGCGAGGGCGAGGTGAACACGATCGGGAGAACGGTTCGCCCGAATGGAGCACCGAGGGGGTTCTGGTCCGAACCGCCCGCGAGCGGCGCCGGTTCTGACCTCCCCGTCAGAGGCGGCAGGCCCGGATGTCCGAGGACAGGATCGCCTTCGCCCCCACGGCCGCGAGGCGGTCCATGATCGCGGGGGCGTCCTTGCGGGAGACCATGGCGCGGACCGCGACCCAGCGCTCATCGGCCAGCGGTGCCATGGTCGGCGACTCCAGACCCGGAGTCATCTTCGTGGCGTCGTCGAGCAGGTCCTTGGGGCAGTTGTAGTCCAGCATCACGTACTGCTGCGCGAACACCACGCCCTGCAGCCGCGCGATCAGCTGGTTCTTCGCCTGCACCTGGTCGGAGTCGCGGCGCTCGATGACCACGGCCTCGGACTTGCAGATCGGGTCGCCGAAGGCCACCAGACCGTGCTGGCGCAGTGTGCGGCCCGAGCCGACGACGTCGGCGATCGCGTCGGCGACGCCGAGCTGGATGGAGATCTCCACCGCCCCGTCCAGCCGGATGACCTCGGCCGTCACCCCGTACCGGGCCAGGTCGTCGGAGACCAGCCGCGGGTAGGAGGTGGCGATCCGCTTGCCCTGCAGTTCGGCCACGGTCCACTCACCGGCATCGGCGGGGGCCGCGTAGCGGAAGGTCGATCCGCCGAAGCCCAGCGCCAGCCGCTCGTCGACCGGAGCCCCGGAGTCCAGCGACAGGTCGCGGCCGGTCAGACCGAGGTCGAGCTCGCCGGAGCCGACGTAGATGGCGATGTCCTTGGGCCGGAGGAAGAAGAACTCGACCTCGTTGGCGTTGTCGATCACGGTCAGGTCCCGCTGCTCATGGCGCTGCCGGTACCCGGCTTCCGCGAGCATCTCGGACGCGGGACCGGCAAGCGTGCCCTTGTTGGGCACTGCAACGCGCAGCATTGAACCTGTTCTCCTCGTGTTCGGTGTTGATCTACAGGTAGCGGTAGACGTCCTCTAGGGACAGTCCGCGACCCAGCATGATGACCTGCAGCCGGTAGAGCAGCTGCGAGATCTCCTCGGCGAGTTCCTCATCGGACTCGTGCTCGGCGGCCAGCCAGACTTCGCCGGCCTCCTCCAGGACCTTCTTGCCCTGGGCGTGCACACCGGATTCGAGCGCGGCCACCGTCGAGGAGCCCTCGGGGCGGGTCCGGGCACGTTCCTGCAGCTCGGCGAACAACTCGTCGAAGGTCTTCACAGTCCTCGATCCTTGCATCCGTCCTGGGCGGGTTCACATCGGACCCGTCCGTTTGCGGGCTCGATCACGGCCGATCAGCGGAAGCCGGTGGTGGCTTCCAGGACCGCGCCGAGCGTGTCCTTGATCATCGCAAGCGCGGCCCCGTGCGGACTGGAGCGGCCTCCGGAGACCACCACCTGGCCGGCCTCACCGCAGTCGTAGCGCACCGCCTTCTCCGGTCCGCGCAGCGCGCCCAGCGCGGAGGCCTCCGGCTCCGGCGACAACACCACCCGGACCACGCCGGGCTCCCCGCGCGCCGCCCTCGCGACCTGCCGAAGCCGGTGGCCTGCGGGAACCGAGGGCAGCGGAGGAGCGATCGGCTCGGCGGAGACCCGGGTCTCCGCCGGGTCCCAGCCCCACAGCAGCGCGCTGAGCAGCCGGAGCTTGGTGGCCGCGTCGCTCCCGGAGAGGTCGTTGCTCGGGTCGGCCTCGGCGATGCCCGCGCGCTGCGCCTCGGCGACGGCGCCGTCCAGGTCCGCGCCGTCGGCGAGCCGGTCGAGCACGAAGGTGGCGGTGCCGTTCACGCAGCCGGAGACCGCGCGCACGTCGAAGCCCCGCAGCACCGACCGCGCCAGGTCACCGGCGGGCATCGCGGCGCCCGTGGCGCCCGAGACGCGCACCGACCGACCGGCGGCCTCCGCCGCTGCGGCCAGCTCGCTCCAGTGCGTGAGCAGGTGCGACTTGGTCGCGGTGACCACGTGCGCACCCGCGTTCAGCGCCTGCAGCGCCTCCCGCGCGGCACGGCCGTCGCCGTCGGAGGGCACGGCCTGGGCGAACACCCGCGCACCGGTGCGTTCCAGCAGCTCTGGCAGGTCGGTGAGCGGTCCCCACTCCCCCGCTTCGCGCTGGCGTTCCCGGCCGCGCACGGCCACCACCCGCAGGTCCAGGCCGTGCTCCCGCCCGCGTTCGGCGACGAGGTCGGCGTAGGCCCGGCCGACCGGCCCGCGGCCGGCCAGCACGATCGGGATCGGACCGCTCACGCGGCCGGTGCGAGCAGCTCGCCCAGCGCTGCGACGTCGACCTCGGCCAGCGAGTCGCGCAGCGTGCGGCGGGGACCGGGTGTCAGCGGCACCTCGCACGGGATCGCCAGCACCGCGCAGCCCGCGGCTTCCGCGGAGGCCACGCCGGTGGGCGAGTCCTCGACCGCGACGCAGTCGGCGGGGTCGACGCCGAGCAGGCGAGCGGCCTTGAGGTACGGCTCGGGATCGGGCTTGTTCTTGCCGTCGACCTCGTCGCCGCAGACCGTGACGTCGAAGGAGTCGTGACCCAGGGTGTCCAGCGCCAAGTCGGTGAGCGGGCGGATCGTGGAGGTCACCAGCGCGGTGCGCAGCCCCAGCTCCTTGGCGCGGCGCAGCGCCTCCTCGGCTCCCGGCCGCCAGGGCAGGCCCTCGCCGAACAGCTCGGTCATGCGGCGCGCGACCCAGCTGGCGGCACCCGCGATCTCGGAGTTCCCGTCGGGCAGGCCCAGGTCGAGGAGCAGCAGCCGCATGCTGCGCGTCATGTTGGAGCCGACCATGTCCTCGCGGGTCTGCTGCGAGAGGCTCCCGCCTCGATGCGCCGCGTAGTCGTCGAGCGCGATGGTCCAGAGCTTCTCGGAATCGACGAGCGTGCCGTCCATGTCGAACAGCACGGCGGCGGGCTGAGCCACGCGAACACTCCGTTCAATGAGGTGGAAGGACCACCTTCAGTACACACGACCCTCTGTACCGATTCCTACCCAAAGTGTCCGAAGCCTCCTCAGATGACGTTGCGGTGCTGCAGGTAGCGGAACATGAGGATGCCGGGCAGCACCGGGATCCAGTAGGTGAGCAGCCGCGACAGCAGCACGGCGGCGACGGCGGCGGTGGGCGGGACTCCCATGGCACCCAGGCCCGCGAGCAGGACGGCCTCGACCGCGCCGAGCCCACCGGGCGAGGGCACCAGGTGGCCCAGGGTGTTGCCGACGACGAACACGACGGTCACCGCGGTCCAGGAGAAGTTCGGGTGCAGCGCGGCCAGCGACGTCGCCAGCCCGAGCCCGGAGACCACCAGGTAGCCGAGCGCCCCGCCGAACAGCTGCAGCGCGCGCACCGGGTGCCGCAGCGTCTCCAGCAGCTCCCGGCTCACCTCCCGCACCGACGGCATGATCCGCCGCCGACCCGGCGGGGACAGCACCACCAGCACCGCGACCAGCACCGCGGCCGCGACGACGACCATCAGCTGCCAGCCGGGCAGCGAGAGGTTGGTGAAGGTGCCCGACAGCCCGACCGCGAACACCCCGATCACCGACACCACGAACGCCACCGCCCCGGTTCCGGCCTGGTTGAGCAGCGTCACCCCCACCGCCAGCGGCCTGCGCAACCCGAGTCGTTCCAGGTAGACGACGTTGATGCCGAAGAACCCGGCACCACCCGGGGTGGTGCGCCCGGTGAACGCCGCGGCGACCTGGACCTGCAGGGTCAGCCAGAACGGCAGGGGGATCCGGCTCGAGCCCTGCACCGAGATCGACGACAGCACCACGGCGGCGAACCCGGTCACCACCGACACCGCCAGCCAGCCCCAGTGGGCGTGGCGCAGCGCCCCGATCACGTCCCGGGTGTTGGACAGCTCGGGGATCAGCAGGTAGACGGCCGCACCGACCAGCAGCAGGCTCAGCACGGTCGTGGGTCGCACGGGTGAGCGGAAACCGGGGATGGGCAGGCCGAGCCGATCGGCGAGGCTCTCGCGCAGCTCGGCGAGGAAGTACCGGCCGCGCTGGACCTGCGCGCGGATCCGGCGCGGCAGCGCCAGCGGCACCACGCTGCCCAGCGCCGCGGCCAGCGATTCGACGGGAAGCGCGGCAATCGCGCTGGTCACGGCCCTTTCGGTACCGACGACGGCGGCCACCGACACCAGCGCTTCGGCCAGGTCCTGAGCGCAGCGGGCGTCGTCGGCGCCGGGGTGGCTGAAGGTGAACGACAGCAGCCACGGCCGCCCGCGCTCGTCCACCAGGATGTTCTTGGCCCGCAGGTCGTGGTGGGCGATGCGGGCCTCGGCCAGCAGCGCGACCTGCTCCCACACGCCCGCCAGCAGTTCGTCGTCGATCTCCTCCGGCGACAGCTCCGTCAGCCGCCTGCCGGGGACCTCCCGCATCACCAGCAGCGCGGGCGCGTAGGGGACGTCGCCGGCCAGGACCACCTCGGGAGTGCGCACCCCGGCGCGGGCGGCGAGCAACGCCGCGTACGCCTCGTGCTCGACCTCGTGGTGCGGGGTGGACAGGCTCGGCTCGTCCTGCACGTCGAGCAGCATCAGCAGGCGCTTGAGCTTGTACCAGGCACCGGCTCGCCGGCTGAGCCTGCGCACCACCTTGACCCGCAGCGGCGGCCCGTCCACGGTGTCGACCGCGAACTCGCGCGGTTGCAGCAGCCGGTGCCGGAGCGCGCTGATCGACACCGGCGCCAGCCCCGCCTGTTCGAGCTCGTCGAAGACCACCAGCTCCGAGACCTTCCGCCCCGGAGCGCCCCACACCAGGTGGCACAGCAGCCCGACGCCCCACCCGAGCAGCGCTCCGCCGACGGCGCCCAGCGGCAGGTGCAGGTCGAGGTGCACGACGGCGACCCCGGTCAGCAGGACCAGTCCCCAGCCCAGGTAGCGCGCGACCCGGCCGAAGTACGGGGTGGCGACCACGGCCAGCACGGTCACCAGCGCGACCTCCTCGGACGGGAAGGGGCGACCGCCGGGCCCCTCCAGCAGCTGGTGCATGAGCATCGCGACCAGCCAGGTCAGCGCACCGGAGCCGCCGCACAGCAGCGCCACCCGGATCCAGCCCAGGTAGGACGTCGCCACGACCACGCCGACGATGCCCACCCACGACCCGATCCAGGTCAACACCACCCAGAAGGGGTCGGCGACGCGCGGGAGAGCGATCAGCTGTTGGTGAACAGCGATCTCCACCGGGTTCGCCGGGATCAGCACCAGCAACGCGCTCAGCACCAGAAGCCCCGCGACCAGAGCTAGTTTGCCCAGGTCACCGGGGTGGCGGCCGATGGACAGCCGCAAACGCGAACGCGGGGAGACACCGGTTCCCCCACTGGGCGCTGACGGACTCCGCTCCACGGGCACCTGCTCCACACAGACTGGTCTGCCAAGCCTCGGACCAGCGGGAGGAACCGTCAAACCGGCGCCTCCGCACCGGCCGGGCACGTGATCATGAAATAGGCGAGGAGGTAGCGCTCGGGGAGGGCTTAGGTCGTAGGCTTGCGCAGTGACCGATCGCGAACAGACGCCCGAACCGAACGCCGACCTGCCGCGGTTGACGGACCCGATCGTGGTCTGCGCGTTCGAAGGATGGAACGACGCCGGGGACGCAGCCAGCTCCGCGATCGAGCACCTGCAGCTCATCTGGGACGCCGAGTCGCTCAGCGAGCTCGACCCGGACCCGTACTACGACTTCCAAGTCACGCGTCCGACGGTCAAGCTCGTCGACGGCGTCACCCGGCAGGTCACCTGGCCGACGACCCGGCTGACGGTGTGCCGCCCGCCGGGCGCCGAGCACGACGTGATCCTGGTGCACGGCATCGAGCCGAACATGCGGTGGCGGGCCTTCTCCGCAGAGCTGGTCGAGAAGCTCGAGAAGCTCGGGGCGCGCACGGTGGTGACCTTGGGCGCGCTGCTCGCCGATGCGCCGCACACGCGTCCGGTCCCGGTCAGCGGCACGGCCTACGACGAGGACTCGGCGGCGACGTTCGGCCTGGAGCGCACCCGCTACGAGGGCCCGACCGGGATCGTGGGGATCTTCCAGGACGCGTGCGTGCAGGCCGGCATCCCGGCGATCTCGTTCTGGGCGGCGGTGCCCCACTACGTCTCGCAACCGCCCTCGCCGAAGGCGACGCTGGCGCTGCTGCACCGCGTCGAGGAGGCGCTGGACGTGGAGGTCCCGCTGGGCAACCTCCCGGACCAGGCCGAGGAGTGGGAGGAAACGGTCAGCGAGATGGCCGAGGAGGACGAGGACGTGCGCAACTACGTCCGCGCCCTCGAGGAGCGCGGTGACGCGGAGGTCCGGCTGACCGAGGCCAGCGGCGACGCGATCGCCGCCGAGTTCGAGCGCTACCTGCGCCGCCGCGGCCCGGGCGGCAAGGGCCCGCTCGGTCCCGGACCGGGCTGAGCACCTGATCCACCGACGGTCGACCGCGATCACCCGATCGCGGTCGACCGTTTTTCGTTCAGGCGGCGGCGCACTCGGCGAGGAAGGCGTCGGCGGCGTTCGGGTCCAGGAACCACGAGGCCATGTCGTCGGGGTTGGCGAAGCCGTCGGCGAAGCGCTCGCCGACCGCGGGCAGCTGCGCGGCCGCCCCGAAGATGGTGAGCACGTGCGGGGGCGGCGGCTGCAGCGCGGCGTTGGCCCACGAGGTGACGTGCCGGGCGAAGTCCCAGTAGCGGTCGAAGGTGCCCTGCATCCATCCCCGGTCGAAGGCGCCGTCACCGCGGGCGAGGATGCTCTCCCGGTAGATCTGCGCGCTCTGGCAGGCGGCGTTGGCGCCCTGCCCGGTGACCGGGTCGTTGAGCACCACGCTGTCACCGAGCCCGAGCACCAGGCGCCCCGAGGGCAGCTGCCCGATCGGCTTGCTGACCGTCGGCGTCACCGCGCCGGCCAGCGTGCCGCCCTCGTCGGTGAGCTCGGCGTCGGCGAACCGCTCGTGCTCCCACGGGCAGTGCTCGCGCAGCAGGCCGAGCATCCGCTCCCACTGCCGCTGCGGTTCCGGCCGGTCGCCGAAGGCGTCCAGCGGACCGCCGGGAACGCCTTCCAGCAGCAGGATCTCGCAGGCGCCGTCGAGCGTGTGCGCGGGGTAGCTGATGACCTCGCCGATGCCGGCGAGCGCGCTGAAGCGGGCGGCCGAGGAGTCGTCCGGGTCGCTGGCGCTGCGCGTGCCGCGCACGTAGGCGACCGAGAGCTCGCGCTGCGGTTCGGCGTAGGGCGAGCGTTGCGCGTCGCGCTCGAACAGCGAACCGAGCTCGCCCTTGCCCGCCGCGACCACGACGAGGTCGAAGCCGGGCGCGATCTCGTCCAGGTCGGCCACCGAGAGCGCGCGGTAGTCGATCGTGCCGCCGCGCTCGGCGAACAGTTCGAGCCAGGCGGGCATCTTCACGCGCTGGTCGATCGACAGCGCGTAGTCCTTCAGCGGCGCCATCCAGTCGATGACCCGCTCGCCTTCCGGGCTCGCGACCGACACGCGCAGGCCGGTGAGCCGGGGCGCGGTGTCGTCCCAGAGGCCCAGTCCGTGCCGCCTTTCGATCTCCAGCGTCTGGTAGTACATCGACTGCGTGGACATGACGCGCCCGTTCCGGATCTGCTCCGGCGTCCGCGCCGCGATCAACGTGACGTCGTAGCGCTCGGCCTGCAGCGTGAGCGCCAGCTGCAGCCCTGCCTGCCCGGCTCCGACAATCAGGACTCTCCGCATGTTTCCCCGGCCACCTTTCGAGTGTCCTCATCTTCGAAATCTGGGCCCACGGCGACATTCCGGACGAACGCCGTCGCTCCCCGTGATGACGCGATGATCAAATCAAACCCGTTCGGACCTGTCCACGGACGCCGGAACTCGCTTTGGCCAAGCGCAGCTCAACGCTCCCGCCCTGTTCAATTGCCGTTTTTGCCAGAGCGGCCCGAAAACGCGAAGAAGGGTGACCGGGAGCCCTCGACGGACTTCCCGATCACCCTTCGCTGATGTCGTAGAAGGTTAAAGCTCAACTCCGAGCAGGGCGTCCACCGCGGTGCGGATCAGGGCCGGCGCGCCCTGGTCGTCCCCGCCGGACACCAGCGCCGACTCCACCCAGGCGTCGACCGCGCGGAGCGCGCCCGCGGTGTCCAGGTCGGCCGACAGCGCGGCGCGCAGCCCCACGACCGCCTCGGCCGCCGCCGGGCCGGAGGTCAGCGCGACCGCCTCCCGCCAGCGGGCCAACCGCGCGGCACCCGCGGTGAGCGCATCGGCGGTCCAGGAGCGGTCCTGGCGGTAGTGGCCGTCCAGCAGCGCCAGCCGGATCGCCATCGGATCCACCCGGTCCCCCCGCAGCCGCGAGACGAACACCAGGTTCCCGCGCGACTTGGACATCTTCTCGCCGTCCAGCCCGATCATGCCGGAGTGCACGTAGTGCTTGGCGAACGGGAAGTCGCCGGAGAGCGCTTCGGCGTGCGCGGCGCTGAACTCGTGGTGCGGGAAGATCAGGTCCGAGCCGCCGCCCTGCACGTCGAACCCGAGACCGAGACGGTTCAGCGCGATCACCGAGCACTCCAGGTGCCAGCCGGGACGGCCCGCACCCAGCTCGGAGTCCCAGGACGGCTCGCCCGGCCGGGCCATCCGCCACAGCAGCGCGTCCAGCGGGTGCTCCTTGCCCGGCCGGTCCGGGTCTCCGCCGCGCTCGGCGAAGAAGGTGTTCATGGTGGCCTCGTCGTAGTTCGACTCGGAGCCGAACCGGCCGGTGGCCTGGTGCCGGAAGTAGATGTCCGGGTACTCGGCGTCATCGGCCCGGTAGGCGGCACCGGAGGCCAGCAGCTTCCCCACGGCCTCGACGATCTCCGGGATGGACTCCACGGCACCGATGAAGTCCGCGGGCGGCAGAACCCGCAGCGCCTCCATGTCCTCCCGGAACAGCGCGGTCTCGCGCATCGCGAGGACGACCCAGTCCTCGTTGTCCCGCTCGGCCCGCTCCAGCAGCGGGTCGTCGATGTCGGTGACGTTCTGCACGTAGTGGACCTGGTGACCGTTGTCCAGCCACACCCGGTGGATCAGGTCGAACGCCAGGTAGGTCGCGGCGTGGCCGAGGTGGGTGGCGTCGTACGGGGTGATGCCGCAGACGTACATCCGCGCTTCGGGCCCGGGCTCGGTGGGCCTGATCTCAGCGGCGGACGTGTCGAACAGCTGAAGTGGACGTGGGGTGCCTTCCACCTCGGGGACGGAAACCGATGACCAGGGTTGCATGTATCCGACCTTAAACGTCCGGGACGAGGCGCCGCCTCCATCCGGGGCATCACCCGTGTCACATGCTGGGACGCCCCGGGGAGCAGATCTTCCCCGGAAATACCGCCATTCCGTTTCCTCCTCCCGGTCCCGCCGGGTTTCGACCAGCTGGAACGATTCCTCGGATTCGCTTCCCGCGGCCACCCGCACGCCTGGCTGCAAATGGGTCTATCTTTTCTGAAGTAGCCGATTTTTCCAGGTCAAGCGGGCAACACGAGCCCCACGAGGGAACCTGGGAAGCAGAGCGCGGCACAAGCGGAATCGACGTTTTTCGCCGATCCCGAACGCTGGAGGCGATCGGTGAGTTCGGTACGCGTGGAACGGCTGTACAAGATTTTCGGGCCGCAACCGGCCGAGAAGGTCCGGCTCCTGAAGCAGGGCTCCGATCCGGCCGATCTCGTGGCCGGAGGGGCGACGGCCGCCGTCGTGGACGCCACCTTCTCCGTCGCCGAGGGCGAGACCTTCGTGGTGATGGGCCTGTCCGGTTCGGGCAAGTCGACGCTCATCCGCATGGTCAACGGGCTGCTCGCGCCCACCGACGGCGCGGTGTTCGTCGACGACGTCGACGTCACCGCGATGAGCACCCGCGACCTGCGCACCGTGCGGCAGCAGAAGATGAGCATGGTCTTCCAGCACTTCGCGCTGTTCCCGCACCGCACGGTGCTCGACAACGCCGGCTACGGCCTGCGCGTGCGGGGCACCGACGAGCGGGAGATCACCGAGCGCGCGGGCGAGGCGCTGCGACTGGTCGGGCTCCAGGGCTGGGAGCAGCGGTACCCGCAGCAGCTCTCCGGCGGGATGCGCCAGCGCGTCGGGCTGGCCCGCGCGCTGGCCACCGGCACCGACGTGCTGCTGATGGACGAGGCGTTCAGCGCCCTGGACCCGCTGATCAAGCGCGAGATGCAGGACCAGCTGCTGGAGCTCAACGCGCAACTGGCCAAGACCATCATCTTCATCACCCACGACCTCAACGAGGCGATGCGGCTGGGCGACCGGATCGCGGTGATGCGCGCGGGCCGGATCGTGCAGATCGGCACCTCCGAGGAGATCCTGCGCGCGCCGGCCGACGACTACGTGGCCGAGTTCGTCCAGGACGTCGACCGCAGCCGCGTGCTCACCGCGGCCGCCATCGCCGACCCGAACGCCACGCCTGCCGACGGAGCCGTCGAAGTCCCCGGGACGACCCCGCTGAAGGACCTGTTCGCGCCGATGAGCGACCGCGCCGAACCGCTGCTGGTGGTCGACGAGGAGCGGCGGCCGCTGGGAGTGGTCACCCCCGGCGCGGTGTTCGCGGCGCTGAGCCACCGGGAGGAGTCCTCCGATGCTTGATCCGGTTCTGCTCGCCCAGCTGCCCAGGGTGCCGCTCGGCGACGCGTTCCAGGCCGTCGTGGAGTGGCTGAACAACAACATCGGCCCGGTCTTCGACTTCATCGAGCTGGTGGTCAGCGGTGCTGTCGCCGGCCTGACCGCCGCGCTGACCTGGCTGCCGGACCTGGTCATGGTGCTGGTGTTCACCGCGCTGGCGTGGTGGTTGCGCAGCTGGCGCTTCGCCCTGTTCAGCCTCATCGGGTTCGGCCTGATCGCCAGCATCGAGGAGTTCGACCCGGCGATGGAGACCCTGGGGTTGGTGCTGGTCTCCAGCGCGCTGGCGGTGCTGATCGGCATCCCGATCGGGATCCTGGCCGCGCGCAACCAGAAGGTCAGCCATGTCGTGCGGCCGGTGCTGGACCTGATGCAGACCTTGCCCGCGTTCGTGTACCTGGTGCCGGTCATCGTGTTCTTCAACATCGGGGTCGTGCCCGGCGTGGTGGCGACGGTGATCTTCTCGCTGCCGCCGGGAGTCCGGCTCACCGAGCTCGGCATCCGCCAGGTCGACTCCGAGGTCGTGGAAGCGGGTGAGGCGTTCGGCGCGCGAACCGGTCAGATCCTCACCGGGATCCAGCTGCCGCTGGCGATGCCGTCGATCATGGCCGGCATCAACCAGGTGATCATGCTGTCGCTGTCGATGGTGGTCATCGCGGGCATGGTCGGGGCTCCCGGACTGGGCACCAACATCTACGAGGCCGTCACCCGGGTCCAGCTGGGACAGGGTTTCGAGGCCGGTTTGTCGGTGGTGATCCTCGCCGTCTACCTGGACCGGATCACCGCGGTGCTGTCGGACCGCTCGCCGGTCGCGCGGGCGGAGCGGAAGGCGGCCAAGACCGGATGAGCCCCGGCCTTGACCAGAAGGGCAGGTTGATGATGTCGCACAGCAGGACCAGACGGCTCTTGGCGCTGTTGGCCGCGGTGGCCGCGACGTTGTCCCTGGCCGCCGGTTGCGGCGGGCGGGAGGCGCAGACAGGGCAAGAGGCCAAGCAGATCAACATCGGGTACATCGCGTGGGACGAGGACATCGCGGTCACCTACCTCTACAAGGAACTCCTCGAACGCCGCGGGTACGCGGTCAAGGCGACCGAGCTGGAAGCGGGCCCCATCTACGCCGGTCTGGCGCAGGGCAACCCGGACCTGTTCCTGGACGGGTGGCTGCCGGCCACGCACGAGGACTACTGGAAGCAGTACGGCCCGCAGCTGGAGGACCTGGGTGTGTGGTACGACCAGGCCACGCTCAACATCGCCGTGCCCAACTACATGACCGACGTCAACTCGATCGCCGATCTCAAGGGCAAGGGCGCCGAGCTGGGCGGGACCGTCACCGGGATCGACCCCGGCGCCGGGCTGAGCCGCACCACCAAGGAGGCGCTGCCGGCGTACGGCCTGCAGGGCGAGTTCACCTTGCAGACCTCCTCGACCACGGCGATGCTCGCCGCCTTGCAGAAGGCGACCGACGAGCGGAAGCCGATCGTCGTGACGCTGTGGCACCCGCACTGGGCCTACGCCCGCTACCCCATCAAGGACCTGCAGGACCCGTTGGGCGCGATGGGCGCGGCCGAGCAGATCCACGCCATCGGGCGCAAGGGCTTCAGCCAGGACTTCCCCGAGGTCACCGACATGGTCAAGAAGTTCAAGCTCACCGACCAGCAGCTGGCGAGCCTGGAGAACGAGATCAACAGCGCGGCCAAGGGCCAGGAGCAGGCGGCGGCGAAGAAGTGGGCCGACGCGAACCCGGAGGTGATCAGGTCGTTCGCGGGCTGAGGCACCGCTTCTCGGTGGCCGGTGGGAACTTCCCGCCGGCCACTCGCTCGCGGTGATCACCTGCGGCGGGCGCGGGCCGCGGGAGGAAAGGCCGGTCGCACTCGGCTCTCACTTCCCAGCCGCTCCCGCCGCAGCCCGTGAACAGCGCTGGATCGCAGCGGCTTTCACCGACGATCACCGGATCGTGCGATGGCGATTCGCTCGCGTTTTCGAATCGCTGGGTGCACCATTGAAACATGAGTTCGAAAAGGACGCCCCAGCCCAGAAACGCCCGAGCGACGATCCGGCGCCTCGTCCCACGACGAAACGACGGAGAACCGGAGCCAGCCTGATCGCGGCCGGTGTTCGACAACCGGTGGCCGATGCCGCCGGTCGCCCCAACATGCCCTAGCGGCGCTTGTTCTTTGATAACTCCAGAGTGGGAAAACCAGCGACCGCTCAACGACGGCGCTTGGTGCGGAGGTAGTCGCCGACCACCGCCGCACCGAGCCCGTCGGCTTCCGGGGCGAGGACCCGGCCTCCGCCGCGCTTGGCGACGACGTCGACGAACGCGGCGAGGCTGGGGTCCTCCCCCAGCATGAACACGCTCAGGGTGGTGCCCAACCGCTGCAACGCGTCCACTTCGGACAACGTGACGCTGAGCGTGTGCGGGCTCGGCGGGTACTGGAACACCGCTTCGCCATCGGGTTCCAGGTGCGCGGTCGGTTCGCCGTCGGTGATCACCAGCACCACCGGCTGCGCGTCCGAGTGCCTGCGCAGGTGCCGGCCGGCCAGCAGCAGCGCGTGGTGCAGGTTCGTGCCCTGCTCCCACACGCCTTCCAGGGCCGCGAGCTCGCCGACGTCCACGGTGGACGCGTAGCGACCGAAGGTGACCAGCTGCAGGGCGTCCGAGCGGAACCGCGTCGCGACCAGGTGGTGCAGCGCCAGGGCGGTGCGCTTCATCGGCACCCACCGGCCGTCCTGCACCATCGACCACGAGGTGTCCACGCACAGCACCACCGCCGAGCGGGAGCGCTGCTCGGTCTCGGAGACCTCCAGGTCGGAGAGGTCGAGCATCGGTGAGCTCTCGCCCTCGGCCGCGCGGCGCAGCACCGCGTTGCGGACCGTGCGGACCGCGTCCCACGGCTCCGCGTCGCCGTAGGTCCACGGCCGGGTCGTACCCGTCAGCTCCCCGGCAGCGCCTGCGCGGTCGGTGTCGCGCTCTCCCTTGCGGGTCCGCAGCTGCGAGACGACCGTTCGCAGGGCGTTCTCGCCGAGCCTGCGCATCGCGCGGGGGCTCAACCGCAGGCTGCCGTCCGGAGCGCGCTGCAGCAGCCCCTGATCGCGCAGCTGGCGCTCGATGTCGGACAGGCGCTGGGCGTCGACCACGGCCTGCGGGCCGAGCTGCCGCTGGAGGGCCTCCAGGTCGATGTCCTCCAAGCTCGCACCCGGGTAGGACTGGCCCAGCTGCTCGGCCAGTCGATCCATCTCGCCCAGCTCGGCCATCGCCGCGGTGGCCTCGGCCATGCCCATCGGCTGGTCGCCGCGGAAGCGGGCCCGGCCGTTCCAGTCCTCGCCGGGGCGCAGCCCCTGCAGCTGGCGGTCGATCTGCTGCAACACCTGCGCGATGCGGGGATCGCCGAAAGCCTGCTGGGTCAAGGCCATCAGCTCGTCGCGCTGCTGCTCGCTCATCGAGTTGAGCATCCGCTGCGCGGCCGCCGACCGGGCCGCCAGGGCATCGATCAGCTCGTCGACATCACGCGGGTTCTCCGGGAAGAACTCGCCGTGCCGAGCCATGAACTCGTCGAACTTCGCCTGGATGTCCTCATCGCCGCGGGCGTGCGCGGCGAGCAGGTTCGACAGGTCGTCGAGCATCGCGCGCACCCGCTCGACGTCCTCCGGCGAGACCTGCTGCATGGCCTCCTTCATGCCCTCGAAGCGCTGTTCGAAGACTTCGGTGCCCAGCATCTGCCGGATCTCCTCGAAGGTCTCGCGGGCCTCGGAGGAACGCCAGTCGTACTCGGACAGCTCGTGGACCTGACCGGCCACGTCCGGCGGCAGGGCGCTCAACTGCAGTTCGCGGAACCGGGCATCCTCGCTCGTGTCGGCCGACAGCGCCAGCCGCTCCTGCTCCAGGGCGCGGTCCAGCATCCTGCGGACCTCGGAGATCGTGCCGTCCAGCCGGTGCCTGCGCTGCATCTCGCTGCGGCGCTGCCACAACCGGCGGGTCAGCTCGTCCAGGCCCGCCGAATCCCGGGTGCCGGTGCGCAGCAGCTCCTCCAGCGCCGAGCGCGGAGAAGCGCCTTCCATCACGTCGCGGCCGATCTGGTCGAGCGCCTCGCGCAGGTCGACCGGTGGCTGCAACGGGTCCGGCCCGCCGTGCCACGCCGAGTACCGGTAGCGGGGACTCATCAGCTGTACACCGAGCGGTCGTCGTCGGAGTCCTTGCCCAGCCGCTTGGCCAGGTACAGCGATTCCAGGGCCAGCTCCACCGCGCTGGCGATGCGACCGGGCGGGTCCCCCGCGCGCACACCGGCGCGTTCGGCGACCTGGTGCAGCACCGGGAGTTCCGGGAGCGCGGTGAGCACGTCCTTGCCCGCGATCTGCTCGCCGGTGGCCACCGGGTGGCCGTCCACCACGGCATCGGCCAGCGACTGCAGGTCCAGTCCTGCGAACAGCCCCCGCGCGGTGTCGGCGACGGACCGGCGCAGCAGGTAGCCCAGCAGCTCGTCCTCGCGGCCCTCCTCACCGGCCTCGAACTCGATCTTGCCGCGCAGCACGGCGGGCACCGCCGCGAGGTCGACCGGTCGCGCTACGGCCGGCTCCTCCCCGGTCAGCGCCGACCGGTGCAGGGCGGCGGCAGCGACGGTCTCGGCCGCGGCGATGGCGAATCGAGCGGAAACGCCCGAGCG
Organism: Saccharopolyspora karakumensis; assembly: GCF_004349225.1. Lineage (NCBI taxonomy): Bacteria > Bacillati > Actinomycetota > Actinomycetes > Pseudonocardiales > Pseudonocardiaceae > Saccharopolyspora > Saccharopolyspora karakumensis. The sequence continues at coordinate 21,590 of NZ_SMLA01000017.1, read as the reverse complement.
CTGGTCCACCGCGCTGGATTCGCGCAGGTGGTCCACGAATCGGGCCAGCACCTCCAGCAGGTGGTCACCGACCTCGGCGGGCAGGTCCGCCTCCTGGCGCATCAACGACACCTCGTCGTCGATCTCCATCGGGTAGTGCGTGCGGATCTCGGCACCGAAGCGGTCCTTGAGCGGGGTGATGATGCGCCCGCGGTTGGTGTAGTCCTCGGGGTTCGCGGTGGCGACCAGCAGTACGTCCAGCGGCAGCCGCAAGCTGTAGCCGCGGATCTGGATGTCGCGCTCCTCCATCACGTTCAGCAGCGCGACCTGGATCCGCTCGGCCAGGTCAGGGAGCTCGTTGACCGTCACGATGCCGCGGTGCGCACGCGGCACGAGTCCATAGTGGATGGTCTCGGGGTCGCCCAGCGACCGCCCCTCGGCGACCTTGACCGGGTCGACGTCGCCGACCAGGTCACCGACCGAGGTGTCCGGAGTGGCCAGCTTCTCGACGTAGCGATCATCGCGGTGCCGCCAGGTCACCGGCAGCTCGTCGCCCAGTTCGGCTGCGCGGCGCAGCGACGCGGGCGTGATCGGCTGCAGCGGATGCTCGCCCAGCTCGGAACCCTCGATGACCGGGGTCCATTCGTCCAGCAACGCGTGCAGACCGCGCAGCAGCCGGGTCTTGCCCTGGCCGCGCTCACCGAGCAGCACCACGTCGTGCCCTGCGATCAGGGCGCGTTCCAGCTGCGGCAGGACGGTCCGGTCGAAACCGACGATGCCGGGCCAGAGGGCCTGCCCGGAGCGCAGCGAGGTCAGCAGGTTCGCGCGCATCTCCGCCTTGATGCTGCGAGGTTCGTGGCCGCTGTTCCGCAGCTCCCCCGCCGTGCGGGGCAGCCCTGGAGGTGGGGTCGGATTCGTCACGCCTACGACGCTACTCCGCAGGAAACGTGAACGCCGCCACTGCGCCCAGGATTTCGAATGTTGGACCGGAGGAGTAGAAAACTCCAGGTAACGTCATGTCGCACAACGCGGTAGGAGGCCCTGGTGGCTTTGGAAATCGAGGTGGATCCCGGCGAGGTCGGCTTCGACCCGGCCCGGCTGCAGCGGATCGATCAGCACTTCGAGAACTACGTCACGACGGGCAAGCTGCCCGGCTGGCTGGCGCTCGTCGCGCGCCGGGGCAAGATCGCGCACCTGTCCACGCACGGCATGCGCGACGTCGAAAGCGGCAAACCGGTTGAGACGGACACGCTCTTCCGCATCTACTCGATGACCAAGCCGATCACCTCGGTCGCGGCCATGATGCTCTACGAGGAAGGCGCTTTCGAGCTCACCGATCCGGTCAGCGACTTCATCCCGTCGTTCGCCGACCTGAGCGTCTACACCGGTGGGTCGGCGCGCAACCCGCAGACCCGGCCGGCCACCGAGCCGATGCGGATCTGGCACCTGCTCACCCACACCGCGGGCCTCACCTACGCGTTCAACTACCTGCACCCGCTCGACGAGCTGCACCGCCGGGCCGGATTCGAGTTCGGCATGGCCCCCGACCTCGACCTGGCGGCGTGCTGCGACGCGTGGGCCGAGATCCCGCTGCTGTTCGACCCGGGCACCCGCTGGAACTACTCGGTGGCCACCGACGTGCTGGGCCGGGTCGTGGAGGTCGCGTCCGGGCAGCCCCTCGATGAGTTCTTCCGCACCCGCATCCTGGATCCGCTGGGCATGGCCGACACCGGCTTCCAGGTCGCCGCTTCCGACGCCGACCGGCTGGCCTCGCTGTACGCGGCCGACCCGCAGGGCAAGGCGCGGCTGCACCCCAAGCACGAGCAGATGTACGACACCGCGTTCCAGCCGCCCAAGGCGCCCTCCGGGGGCGGCGGGCTGTTCTCCTCCGCCCGGGACTACCACCGCTTCACGCAGATGCTGCTGCGTCGCGGGGAACTGGACGGCGTGCGGCTGCTCGGCGCGCGCACGGTCGACTTCATGACCCGCAACCACCTGCCCGGCGGCGCCGACCTGGAGACGCTGGCCATGGGCTCGTTCTCCGAGGTCGCCAACGCGGGCAAGGGCTTCGGCCTCGGGTTCTCGGTGGTCGATGACCCGCTCGCGGCCAAGGTGCTCAGCTCGAAGGGCGAATTCGCCTGGGGAGGCCTGGCCAGCACGGCCTTCTGGGTCGACCCGGCCGAAGACCTCACGGTCCTGTTCCTGACCCAGCTGATGCCCTCCAGCACCCACCCGATCAGGCCCTACCTGCACCAACTCGTCTACCAAGCCTTGGTGGACTGAGGAACGTCATTTCCAGTGGTTGCTTTGCTCAGGGGTGCGAGTGGCGGAACCTGACACGGCCTTCTGGACTCCGTGCGCCACGACTGATGTATGTCCACGCGGCGTGCTCGCCAGAAGACGTGTCAGAACCCGCAGCGGTGCCAGCGGAGTCCCGCACCTGAGGCAGCGACTACCGCCACGCAGAACGACCACGGATTAGAAGGCAGGCCAGGGTATCGCGGGCCAGTCTCCGGAGGGTTCTGGGAAGACTCCTGCGTCGAGGAACCGGTCGATTCGGGTGCTGATCGCCTGCACTTCCTTGAACGTGAGGTGTTCGGAGAGCCGTTCGGCGAGGTCGCCCTCCATGAGGGCGCGGACCTCGCCAAGCCGCTCGAGCTCGGCTTCCGGAACGGCCTCGCCGATCCAGCCCCACAGCACGGTGCGCAGCTTGTCGTCGGTGTTGAGGCTGATGCCGTGGTCGACGCCGAGCACGCGGCCGTCGGGGGCCCGCAGGATGTGGCCGCCCTTGCGATCGGCGTTGTTGATCACGATGTCGAGCACGGCCAGCCGTCGCAGCTGCTCGTGGTCGGCGTGGGCGAGCACCACCGGATCACCGTCGGGGTCCTGCGCCCGCAGCACCTGCCGCCAGCCCTCGCGCACTTCGCTCGGGTGCGTGATGTCGACCAGCTGCGCGTCCTCGTCGGTGACCTCGTCGATCCACAGCTGCACCATGCCAGGCCCGAACGGCCCGTTGCGCAGCAGCGTCGGCGGGATCAGGTCCCAGCCGGTGGCCTCCGACAGCAGGTAGGCCGACACCTCGCGGCCGGCCAGCGTGCCGTCCGGGAAGTCCCACAGCGGGCGCTCGCCGCGCACCGGCTTGTAGACGCACTCTTCGGAGACGCCGTCGAGCTCGACCGAGCAGAGCAGCGTCGCGTTGGACGCCTCCACGAGGCGGCCCTGGATCTCCAGATCCCCGTGCCGCAGCAGCTCGCAGTTCGCGGGCTCCTCGACGGCCACGTGCCTCAGACCTCTTCCGAGCGGCGGTAGCCGTTCTGGCGGGGACAGATGTGCCCGGCCGGGTCGAGCGGTTCGCTGCACAGCGGGCAGGGCTTGCGGCCGGCGTTGATGACCCGTTCGGCGCGTTCGGCGAAGGCCCGGGCGTGCACCGGGCTGAGGAACACGCGCAGCGCGTCGGGCCCCTCCTCGGTGTCGTCGAGCACCACGGACTCGTCGATCTCCTCTTCGGTGACCGCGAGCAGTTCGACGACGACGGCCTCGGACTCGGCGTCCCAGCCCAGCCCCATCGTGCCGACGCGGAACTCCTCGTCGACCGGCACCGCGAGCGGTTCGGTGTCGACGAGGTCCTCGGGCGTGTGACCGGGCAGGTCAGCGTCGAACCGGCGCTGCACCTCGTCGAGGAGCGCGCCGATCCGCTCGGCGAGTACCGAGACCTGTTGCTTTTCCAATTGCACGCTCACCGTGCGGACGTCCTCGGACGCCTGCAGGTAGAAGGTGCGCTCACCGGGTTCCCCGACCGTTCCGGCGACGAATCGGTCGGGTTGGCGGAAGACGTGGATGACACGAGCCATGACCCCTCCGACATTAGGCCACCGAGTGCGCGTCCTGCGCGGCTGGCCCCCGTTTTGTACATCACCTTTCGGCACAACGCGGTGACCTGCGACGAACAGTCCCGGCGGGACGACGTTCCCGCCGTGTTCGCTGTAGGTGAACTGCGGCGCGGCGCACTGACTGCCGATACGCTCGCGGCAAGATCAGGGGTGTTCGAACGGACTCGGATGGAGCACGCCGATGAGCATGCGCGAACTGACCCGGCCGCCGAGGCTGCAGCGGGGTGACACGGTGGCGCTGGTCGCCCCGGCCGGACCGGTGCCCGAGGAGCTGCTGGAAGCAGGGCTCGCCCAGCTGCGCGCCTGGGAGCTCGACGTCCGCGTCGGCAAGCACGTCCTGGACCGCCACCCCCGCCTGGACTACCTGGCGGGCACCGACGCGGACCGGGCCGCCGACCTGCAGGAAGCGTGGTGCGACCCGCAGGTCTCGGCGGTGTTCTGCGCCCGCGGCGGCTACGGCTGCCTCCGCATGATCGACCACTTGGACTTCGCCGAGCTGGCCAAGGCGGGCCCGAAGGTCCTGGTCGGTTCCAGCGACGTCACCGCGCTGCACGAGGTCTTCGCCGCCGAGCTGGGGCTGGTCACGATCTTCGCCCCGATGGTGGCGACCAAGGCCTTCGCGCACGACGAGAAGGCGCGCGGCCACCTGCGGCGCACCCTGTTCGAGCCGCAGGGCGTGACCATACTGACCGGTCGCAGCGCGCAGACCATGGTTCCCGGCCGCGCGCTGGGCGTGACCTACGGCGGCAACCTGAGCCTGCTCGCGGGTTCGCTGGGAGCGGGCGTGGCGGCGCGACCTCCGGAACGCGGCATCGCCCTGCTGGAGGACGTCACCGAGGAGCCCTACCGGCTCGACCGCTTCCTGATCCAGCTCCTCCGGGCGGGTTTCTTCCAGGGCGCCACCGGGATCGCACTGGGCTCGTGGACCGACTGCGGCCCGGTGGGCGAGGTGTACGCGATGCTGGAGAACCTGCTGGGCGGCCTCGGAGTACCAATCCTCTGGGAGCTGGGTTTCGGCCACTGCGAAGCCCAGCGCACGGTTCCCCTCGGCGTCGCGGCGGAACTCGACGCCGACGCCCAACGCCTCTCCATCCTCCAGCCGGCGCTGCGCTGAGCACGAGTCCGGGACCGCGCTTGATAGCTTCGGGTTGTGCGTGTCCGGCCGATCTCCCCGCAAGCCCTGGTCGACGAGGTGGTGGAGCGCGTTGACGCCCTCGCGGGACGGTGGGGCCGGGTGGCCGTCGACGGTGCTCCGGCCGCGGGCACCGGTGATCTCGCCGATCGCCTGGTCTCCCCGCTGAGGGAACGCGGCCGCGCAGCGGTCCGGGTGCGTGCGACGGACTACCTTCGCCCGGCCTCGGTACGCCTGGAGCACGGCCACCACGACCCGGATTCCTACTACCTGTCCTGGTTCGACACCACGGGGCTGGCCCGCGAGGTCCTCACACCGCTGGCCGCGAACGGCACCGGGCAGGTGCTGCCCGCGCTCTGGGATCCGGAGGCGGACCGCTCCCCTCGCCTGAACCGCGTGGCGCTGCCGGAACGAGGTGTGGCCATCGTGGACGGACCGCTGCTGCAGGGCGTCGGGCTCGACTTCGACCTCGTCGTGCACTTGTGGCTCTCCGACGCCGCGCTCCACCGCAGCACTCCGGAGGACCAGCGCTGGACGCTGCCCGCGTTCGAGCGCTACGCGGAGGAGGTCGATCCCACCGGGCTGGCCGACCTCGTGGTCCGCGTCGACCACCCCGACCGGCCGGCGATCATCGACAGCTTCGACCAGCAGCGGCGGTAGCCGCTGCTCCAGGTGCCGACCGCATCAGGTTCCGCCGCGCGGAGCGAGCCCGGGGAGTTCTCACGCCACGCGTCGTGTCGTGGTCGGCACCGCTGCGAGGAGCGTCTTGGTGTAGTCGTGCTGCGGGTCGAGCAGGACCTGCTCGACGGTGCCGAGCTCGACGATCTCGCCCCGGTACATGACCGCGACGCGGTCGGCGATGTTCCAGGCGAGACCGAGGTCGTGGGTGATGACCAGCGTCGACAGGCCCTTGTCCACGCGCAGCCGAAGCAGCAGCGAGAGGATCTCGCCGCGCACCGTGGCGTCCAGCGACGCGACCGGCTCGTCGGCGATGAGGACCTCCGGCTCGAGCACCAGAGCACCAGCGATGACGACGCGCTGGCGCTGACCGCCCGAGAGCTCCTGCGGGAAGCGGGAGAAGAACTTCTCCGCCGGTCGCAGTTCCGCGGCTTCCAGAGCGGCGGACACCCGGCCGACCTCGTCGTCGGTGATGCCGTGGATCCGCAGCCCCTCGGCCACCGCCTCGTAGACGGTGTGCCGCGGGTTGAGGGCACCTGTGGGGTCCTGCAGGACCAGCTGCACCTTGCGCCGGTAGTCGCGCAACGCGGCAGCCCCGGTGGGCAGCGGAACACCGTTGAACCGGACCGCACCGCCGGTGGGGCGCTGCAGGCCGAGCAACGTGCGCGCCAGCGTGGTCTTGCCGGAGCCGGACTGCCCGACCAGCGCCACGATCTCGTTGGCGCCGACCGCGAGGTCCACCCCGCGCACCGCGCGCACGGCCTGACCGGAGCGGCTGCGGAAGGTCACCGCGACACCGTCGGCGGACAGCAGCGACTCACCAGCGCAACCGCCCTCGGTGAGGCGGAACCTCGGGTCACCCACCGTCGGGAACGCATCTGCCAGAGCCCTGCTGTGCTCGTGCTGCGGCCGGCTCATGACCTGCTCGGTCGGCCCGTGCTCGACGACCTCGCCCCGGTACATCACCGCCAGCCGCGAGCAGGTCGTCGACAGCACCGACAGGTCGTGACTGATCATGACCAGTGCGATGCCGCGTTCGGCGACCAGGCGCTTGAGCAGGTCCAGCACCTGCGCCTGTACCACGACGTCCAGCGCCGTGGTGGGTTCGTCGGCGATGACCAGCCGCGGTTCGCAGGCCAGCGCCATGGCGATCATGACGCGCTGCTTCTGCCCACCGGAGAGCTCGTGCGGATAGGCGCCCGCGCGGTCGGCGGGCAGTTCGACCTGGGCGAGCAGCTCGGCGACCCGCTCGCTCAGATCGCCCTTGCCGCCGTGCAGCCGGATCGGCTCGGCGATCTGCTCGCCGATGGTGCGCACCGGGTTCAGCGCGTGCATCGCCCCCTGGAACACCACCGAGGCACCGGCCCAGCGGACCGCGCGCAACCGGCCGAAGCTCATCTCGCGGACGTCCTCGCCGTCGAGCAGCACCTCGCCGTCGACGCGGGCGGTGCGCGGCAGCAACCGCAGCACCGACATCGCCACGCTCGTCTTGCCGCAGCCCGATTCCCCGGCCAGGCCGAGGGTTTCGCCCGCTTCCAGGCTCAGGTTCACCCCGGACACGGCGGGTGCGTCCGCGCCGCCGTAGGTGATCGACACGTCGCGCAGTTGCAGAATCGGACTCAACGTCGCCCCCGCAGCCTCGGGTTGAACACCGCTTCCAGCGCCCGGCCGCACAGCGTGAAACCGAGCACCACCAACACGATTCCCAGGCCGGGTGGCAGCAGGTACCACCAGGCGCCGCCGGTGACCGCGCCGGTGTCCATCGCCGACTTCAGCATCGTGCCCCAGGAAACCCGGCTGGGGTCGCCCAGCCCGAGGAAGGACAGCGTGGATTCGGAGATGATCGAACTGGCCACCGACAGGGTGGTGTTCGCGAACACCAGCGGCAGCACGGCGGGCAGCACGTGCTTGAAGATCACGTGCCCGTGCCCGGCCCCGAGCGCGCGGGAGCGTTCGATGTAGGGGCGGGCCTCGATGGTCAGCGTCTGGGCGCGCACCACCCGGGCCGTGTGCGGCCAGGAGGTGACGCCGATGGCGAGCACGATCGTCCACAGCCCGCGCTCGAGCACCGTCGACAGCGCGATGGCCAGCACCAGCGAGGGCAGCACCAGGAAGAAGTCGGTGAACCGCAGCAGGATTCGCGAGGTCCAGCCGCCGAAGTGCGCTGCCGCCACGCCGACCAGGGCGCCGATGAGCACCGACAGGATCGCCGCCGACAACCCGACCACCAGCGAGACGCGAGCGCCCCACCAGGTCAGCAGCAGCACGGATCGTCCGGATTCGTCGGTGCCCAAGGGGTATTCGGCGCTGGGCGCCTGCAGCGCGGCACCGGTCGCGCGGGTGACGTCCAGCCCGGTGGAGTCGGTGAGCAGCGGCGCCAGCAGTGCCAGCAGCACGATCGCTGCCAGCAGCACCAGGCCCACCAGGCCGGCGCGGTCGGCGCGGAAGACCCGCCAGCCCTCGACGAGGCTCGCCTTCCGCCGGGCGCGCACGACCTGGGATGCGGTGGGGGCGGTCATGACTCACGCACCCGCGGATCGATGACCCGGTAGAGCAGGTCTGCCAGCACGTTCATGACCACCACGCTTCCCGCCAGCACGATGAAGATGCCCTGCAGCAGCGGCAGGTCGGGCACCCGCAGAGCTTCGTAGGTCAGCAGCCCCAGGCCGGGCCAGGAGAACACCGTCTCCACCGTGATGGCACCGGCGACCACCAGTCCCAGCCGCAGGAAGATCAGCGTCACGGTGGGCAGCAGGGCGTTGGGCACGGCGTGCCTGCTGCGGACCAGGTCCTCGCGAAGCCCCTTGGCGCGGGCGGTGGTCAGGTAGTCCTCGCCCATCTCCTCCAGCAGCGAGGAGCGCATCACCATCAGGTATTCGGCGTAGATGACCGCGAGCATCGTCAGCACCGGCAGCACCATGTGGTGCGCGACGTCGAGGACCTGCGGCAGGAGTTCGGGTGGTGTGTCGGGGTCGGAGATGCCGCCGACCGGGAACAGTCCCGGGATCGGGCCGACTCCGACGCCGAAGGCCATCAGCACGATCAGGCCCAGCCAGAACGTCGGCACCGACCACAGCGCCAGCGCCACCGAGCTGGTGGTCTTGTCGAACGCGCCGCCGTGCTTCCAGGCCGCGCGCGAACCCATCCACAGGCCGAGCACGATGGCCAGCACCGTGGCGGTGCCGACCAGCAGCACGGTCGGGCCGATGCGCTGCAGGATCAGCTCGCCCACCGGCCGGGTGTAGGTGTAGGAGGTGCCGAGGTCACCGCGCAGCAGGTTGCCGAGGAAGTCCAGGAACTGCTTCCACAGCGGCTGGTCGAGACCGAGCCGTTCGCGCAGGTCCGCGATCTGCTGCGCCGTCATCGGAGCGCCGCGGGTCATGGTGCGCACCGGGTCTCCGGGCATCACGCGGAACAGGAAGAAGCCGAGCACGGCGACCAGCAGCAGGCTCACCAGCCCGCCGCCGATCTTGCCGCCGACGTAGCGCAGGAGCCGGCCACCGTTGCCGGTGGCCGGTTCCTGGTCGTCCACAGTGGTCAGCAGATCCGACACGTGGTCACTCCCGGTCGTCCGCGGTGGCGCGACGCCGCACGACGACCACCACTCCCACCAGCACGATCACCACGACGAGGCCGCCGAGACCCCAGGCGACGGCGGTGTAGTTCGTGCCTCCGGAGCCGTTGATCGCCTTGTCGGTGGGCTCGGCGCCGTAGTAGCCCCAGTAGCCCTGCTGGCCGGTGATCACGCCTTCGGCCGCCGGCTGCATCGTGAAACCGTTGTACCGGTCGGTGCGGTAAGCCTCCAGCGAGTTGGCGTAGTACAGCACCAGCCCTGTCGCCTGGTCGTAGAACCGGGACTGCAGCTGCTTGACCAGGTCGACTCGCTTGGCCGGGTCGAACTCGGCGAGCTGCTTGCCGTACAGCTCGTCGTAGGCGGGGTCGCACTGAAGCGTGTCCGGGGTGCCGTTGCCGTCGGGCGTCGGGCGGGCGCCGCAGGTCTGCAGGCGCAGCACGTAGTCCGGGTCGGGATTGGCCGACCAGCCGCTGATGACCATGTCGAAGTCACCGGCGGTGGTGCGGTCGTTGAGCTGGTTGTCCGACACGGGCTGCAGCTCGACGTTGATGCCCAGGTCGGCGAGCCAGCGCTTGACGAACTCGCCGACCTGCGAGTCGGCGGCTTCGTCACCGTGCAGCACGAAGTCGAAGTTCAGCGGTTCGCCCTGCGGCGTGCGGCGGATGCCGTCGGACCCGCGGGTGTACCCGGCCTCGTCGAGCTCGCGGTTCGCGGCGGCCGGGTCGAACTCGCGCGGCTGCGGCGGTGTCCAGTGGTAGTCGCCGAAGATGGGCGGCAGGTATCCCCCGCCGACCTGCCCGTAGCCGCCGAGAACCCGGTCGACGAGGGCCTTCCGGTCGATGGCGAGATCGATGGCCTGGCGGACCCGGACGTCGGCGAGCGCGGGGTGCCCGCTGCCGATCGGCTGGTTCTCGCTGTTGGTGGCGCCGGGGTTGAGGATCATCTCGTAGAACCGGCGGCCCTGGCCCTTGACCTGCTTGATGTCGGGCTCGCCCGCCAGCGCGTCGAACTGCGCGGGGGTGAGCTTCTGGACCACGTCGAGGTCGCCCTTGCGCAGCGCCTGCACGGCGGCGTCGCTGTTCTTGAACTGGGTGAACTGCACCTCGGAGACCTTCGGCGCGCCCCGCCAGAAGTTCGGGTTGGCGGTGAGCGTGACGTCCTGCTCCGGCCGGTAACCGGTGAGCACGTAGGGACCGCTGCCGACGACCGGCATCTGGTCGTTGGCGAAGTTCTCGACGTCGGCGACCTTGGACCACACGTGTTCGGGCACGATCGGCGCATCGATGGCCAGCATCGTGGCCTGCGGCGTCTTGGTGCGGATGACCAGCGTGGAGTCGTCCGGGGCGGAGACCTGCTCGAAGTTCTCCACGAAGTTGCCGTTGGCGGTGGCCGCGGCGGGGTCGGTCATCATCCGGTTGTAGGTGTAGGCGGCGTCCCGGGCGGTCACCGGCTGACCGTCGGACCACGTGACCCCGGGCAGGATGTGGAAGGTCCAGGTGAGCTTGTCCGGTGTGGACTCCCACCGCTCCGCCAGCTCCGGTTCCACGCCGAAGTCCTGGGTGCTGTAGGTGGTCAGAGTCGGGTAGATCGCCCGGAAGATGTCCGTGGCGGCCAACGTGTAACCCAGGAACGGGTTGAGCGAGTCGATCTGCTGCTGCAGTCCGACGCGCAGCGTGGCGCCCTGCGGACGGTCCCCGTTCTCCTGTGCCGACGCCGGTGCGGGCAGCAACGAGCCGACCAGCAACGCGGCCCCCAGCGCGACGAGTCGTCTACGCACGTGTGGCCCCCTTCATCCTCGCGCGAATGGAAAGAAGGAACCACCTTTTCCTGCTGTTAGTCAATGCTTAACCGCGGGTTGTCGCGAACCCGCGTCACGCGCGGGCACGAAACCGTGACCCGAACGCCGCAGAGCGGGCGGTCGACCCGGTCGGCGGGCGGACCCGCGAGGGCGGCGCGATCGCGCGTTCGGGCACGTCGCGCCGCACGAGTTCCGCTACCCGCACCGGCGGAGAACGACCGCGAGAACTCGGTTTACAGGTCACCCCACCGGGCCGGTTGCCACTGCACGCATTCCGGCTTGGCGCCGGTCCGGGTGAATTCGTCCAGCGCGGCGCGGAGTTCGCGGAACGACAGCACGGCGTTGCGCGGGAACTTCAGCGTGCTGCCCGCGTCGAAGGGCAGCGCTGGCGCGTCCCCCGACGGCTGCGGGTTGCAGGTGTGCCAGGAGATCATGTCGCCTTCGACGTCCTCTTCGGTGAAGTTGAGGACCCCGAGCTCGCTCTCGGCATCGGTGACGATCCGGATCTGCTCGTACGGACCGGGCGCTTCGGGGTCGGCGTGCGGCCGGTCCCAGACGTAGATGTGCCCGGCGCCCTCACCGGGCGAGCGCAGCAGCTTGTCGACGAGTTCGGCCTTGTCGTCCTCGTTCTGGGCGTAGTGCCGCTCGCCGTCGATGACCGCGGTGGTGACGGTGACGCCGAGTTCGGTGTTGCGGGCACCGACGGCCTCGGCCCGCAGACCTTCCAGGCAGGTCTTGGCCTCGGTCAACGCCCTCATCGCTGCCCCCTGGTGGTACACCAGGTCACCCCAGTACGGGTGGCCGAGGACCTTGTTGAGGTCGTCGTAGACGGCGCGGGTGTCTTCGATCAGCTTGTCCAGGGCATCGACCGGGACATCGGTCAGACGCGCGAAAACCACCGCGGGCGGTTCCAGCGGTGCGTGCGGGTCGGGCTCGTCCTGTGCTGGATTCGACATGCCTTCCCTGCATCCACTTCGATCACGGGTACCAGCGAGGGCACCCCAGGCGCAGCTCGTTCACAGTGAGGCTACCGCGAGTCATCTCTCGGTCCCGCAGCGCATCCGGTTGATCTCCGAACGGATCAACCCGCCCAATCGCGCAGCACTTCCAGCGCCTGTTCGTCGCGGGTGGCGCCGAGGGTCAGCAACGCGCGGGTGAGCCCCTCGGCGTCGTCGAGCCCGAGGTCGCCGACGAGTTCACCCGGCAGGCTGAGGGTCGACAACGCCACGCCGAGCATGCCCGCGTCGAGCAGACCCGCGCCGCGCCTGCCGATCCGGCGACCGACCGCGGCGTGCAGCTGGACGGCCGTGTCGACGCTGGCCCGGCTGATCTCGCCGAGCGCGGCGCGCACCTCGGGGTTGCGGACGGCTTCCAGGTGCAGCTCGAACAGCGCGAGGAACTGGGAGCGGGCGTTGCCCGACATGCGGCTCAGCATCGCCGCGTACAGCGCTGTGATGTCGTCGGGGCACACGTCCTCGGGGATGTGGGCGCAGAGCGCTTCGAGCGCGGCGACGTGCCGTTCGGCGAGGTAGTGCGCAATGGCCTCGAACAGGGCGTTGCGCGTCGGGTAGTAGTTCTTGGTGGTGCCCTCCGGGACCCGCGCCTCGCGGTCGATCGCGCGATGGGTCAGCCCGCGGCCGCCGTCACGCGCGAGCACCTCGATGGCGGCATCGGCGAGCAGTTCCCGACGGTTTCCTCGCTGCGTCATGCATCCCCTAGATCTCGCTCGAGTTGAGCAAGATCGTATCCCCGACACCACAGCGGTGGTGCGAGGGCACGCGGGGGTGTTGCAGCGCAGAGCGCTATTACGAGTCGATGATCAGCAACGGGTGATCATCGGACCACGCCGAGCTGCTGGGCGAGCTCGGTGATGCGGCGCAGCTGCGCGGCCCGCTCGGCCGCGAGCTGCTGCTCCGGATCAACGGCCTCGTCGGCCAGCGCCAGCAGCGACAACGTCTCGCGGACCGCGCCCTCCGGCGGAGCCGACACCGACTCGACCAGGGCGTCGACCGCGGCGTCCAGCCCGTCCGGGTCGACGACCTGGTTGGCCAGGCCGATCCGCATCGCTTCCTCGGCGGTGACCTCACGCCCGGTCACGCAGATCTCCACCGCGCGCGCGTAACCGACCGCGCGCACCAGAGGCAGCGTCCCGCCGAGATCGGGCACCAACCCGAGCCCGGTCTCGGCCATCCGCAGCCGCGCGTCGGTGGCCAGCACCCTCATGTCGCAGGCGAGCGCCAGCTGGAACCCGGCTCCGATCGCATGACCCCGCACGGCAGCGATCGTGACCCGTTCCGGTTCCCGCAACCAGCTGAACGCCTGCTGGTAGCCGGCGATCTCGGCATCGGACTGCTCGGTGGGGCGCTCGGCCAGCGCCGCCAGGCCCGGAGCGCCGTCAACCCCTTCCGGGCTGAACATCCTCCGGTCCAGTCCGGCCGAGAAAGCCCGGCCGGCTCCGCGCAGCACGACAACCCGGATCTCCGCGCTCAACGACCGGCCGATTTCCCGCAGCGCCTGCCAGGTGTGCGGGGTTTGCGCGTTGAGCTTGTCCGGGCGGTCCAGCGTGATGGTGGCACGCCGCCCGTGGATCGTGAGCCCCACACCGCCACGATCCAACAGGTCGGCGTCCACTACCGACTCCGCCAAGCGGACCTCCAGGCTTGACGGCACGACCGGGAACGGCCGGCCGTCGAGTTCACTTCTTCTTGGACCGCGTCGCGCCGCCACGACCACGCAACTGCACGCCTGATTCGCTCAGAACCCGGTGCACGAAGCCGTAGGACCGACCGGTCGACTCCGCCAGTGCGCGGATGCTCGCCCCCTTCTCGTACTTCTTTCTCAGATCACTGGCCAGCTTGTCGCGCGCGCTTCCCGTAATGCGCGCGCCCTTCTTCAGCTCAGCCACGGTGTCCCCGCCTTCCCTCTGAGCAGGTCGGGCCTCGCGACCCCTGTCAGCGCAATGATCGAACAGGAAAGGCCCGAACGCCAGGCGATCATGGAAAAAAGATCGGCCATCGGTCGAGATGGGCACGCGGCGATCACCGGAATGCACTAATCCATCCGTAGTAGCCCGCCGTGGTGGTATACGGAGCGCTACGCCAACTGGACCAGATCCAGGTATTCGGCTGACCAGTGGTCCTCGGTGCCGTCCGGCAGCAGGATGACCCGTTCGGGCTCCAGCGCTTCCACCGCGCCGGGATCGTGCGTGACCAGCACGACCGCGCCGCTGAAGCTGCGCAGCGCGTCGAGCACCTGCTCGCGGCTGGCGGGGTCGAGGTTGTTCGTCGGCTCGTCCAGCAGAAGCACGTTGGCCTGGCTGGAGACCAGCCCCGCCAGAGCGAGCCGGGTCTTCTCGCCGCCGGAGAGGGTGCCCGCCGGTTGCTGCAGCTGCTCGCCCTGGAACAGGAACGTGCCCAGCAGGTTGCGCAGCTGCTGCTCGGGGGCGTCGGGCGCGGCCGAGCGCACGTTCTCCCAGACCGTGGCGTCGTGGTCGAGGGTTTCGTGCTCCTGGGCGAAGTAACCGATGCGCAGGCCGTGACCTGGGACGACGGCACCGGAGTCGGCTTCTTCCTGGCCACCGAGCAATCGCAGCAGCGTGGTCTTGCCCGCACCGTTGAGGCCGAGCACGACGACCTTGGATCCGCGGTCCACGGCCAGGTCCACCCCGCTGAAGATCTCCAGCGAGCCGTAGGACTTGGACAGGCCGTCGGCGGTCAGCGGCGTCTTGCCGCACGAGGCGGGGTCCGGGAAGCGGATCTTGGCGACCTTCTCCTGGGCCTGTTCGGCCTCGGCGGAGGCCAGCAGCTTCTCGGCGCGCTTGGCCATGTTCTGCGCGGCGACGGCCTTGGTGGCCTTGGCCCGCATCTTGTCGGCCTGCGTCATCAGCGCGGACGCCTTCTTCTCGGCGTTGGCGCGCTCCCGGCGGCGCCGCTTCTCGTCGGCGGCGCGGGCGTCCTGGTAGCGGGTCCAGTCCATGTTGTAGACGTCGGCCTCGCCGCGGATGGCGTCGAGGAACCACACCTTGTTGACCACGGCCGACAGCAGATCGATGTCGTGGCTGATGACGACGAGTCCGCCGTCGTGGTTCTTCAGGAAGTCGCGCAGCCAGTTGATGGAGTCGGCGTCGAGGTGGTTCGTGGGCTCGTCGAGCAGCAGCGTCGTCGCCGAACGGCCACCGGGACCGGCCTCGGACGCGGCGAACAGGATGCGCGCGAGCTCGACGCGGCGGCGCTGACCACCGGAGAGCGTGCTCAGCGGCTGGTTGAGCACCCTGCCCGGAAGCCCCAGGTTGCTGCAGATGCGGCCGGCTTCGCTCTCGGCCGCGTACCCGCCGCGGGCGCCGAAGCGCTCCTCCAGGCGGCCGTACCGGTTGATGGCCTTGTCGCGTTCCTTCTCGTCGACGAGCTCGGCCATCGCGGTCTGCGCCTTCTCCATGTCGCGCAGCAGCTTGTCGAGGCCGCGCGCCGAGAGCACCCGGTCCTGGGCGGTCACGGTCAGATCGCCTTCACGCGGGTCCTGCGGCAGGTACCCGATCTCGCCCCGGCGGGTGAGGTCGCCGGCGTGCGGCTGCCCCTCACCGGCGAGGACCTTCAACGTCGTGGTCTTGCCCGCTCCGTTGCGGCCGACCAGGCCTACTCGGTCGCCGGGCTGGACGCGCAGGGTGGCGTCGGCGAGCAGGATGCGGGAACCGGCGCGCAGTTCCAGGCCAGTGGCTGAGATCAAGGAGAACTCCGGGTAATAGGTGGTCTGCGTGGCATGAGTGCGCCCACCGGCGACGAACGGGTGGGCGTGCGGGCGCGGAGCTAATCGACGCGCGGAGTGGCGCGGGAACGCACCAGGATTCGCTTGCTGACCACGGAGTCGAGTCTACCGGTCGGGATCCAGCGGATTTCGCCTGCGTTCAACCTCACTGCGGGTCCCGGACCTCGATCTCGACCGCGACCGCCCGCTTGGCGGCTTCGTCGAGGATTGCGCGGCGCGGTTCGGGCACGTCGAGGACGCGCTGCTCAGCGCGGTCGAACAGCGCGGTCAGCCGGGTGTCCTCGCGCAACGCCTGCAGCGCCTGCCGGTCGCCGCCGAGGACGAGCGCGTCGAGCTCGGCGGCCACCGGCAGCAGGGCCTTGGCGACCGCGTCGGCGGCCGAGGCCAGCGAGCGCGCCGACTGCCCCTCGCGGCGGCGCGCGAAGCGCTGCTGGGACCAGCCGCCCGCCTTGTTCCGGCCGTGCACGAGGTGCCGGTCGGTGGTGGAGGTCCGCACGACGCCGTCGACGGCGACACCGATGCTGTGCGCGCCCAACCGCACCAGCACCAGGCCGACCCGGCGGGACGCCGATACGTGCTCCACCAGCGACGACACCACCAGGCCTGGGTGTTCGCCGTGCGGCGCCGGAAGCGGACCGAAGGGCACGTGCACCGTCGCCGTGGCGCCGTCGGTGGCGGTGACCAGCACCGTTCGCGGTTCCAGCAGCGTGCTCGCAGCACCACCGTGGGAGATGGCGAAGCGCTCGAACCACCCGGCGACCCGGCCCGGTGCCACCTCCACCGCGCGGCCGCCGCCGGCGAGTTCGCGAACCCTGCTCAACTCAGCTCCGTTCCACATCGACCGCAAGCGGCGCAGCCGCGAGCTGTCCCGACCACTCTCGCAGCCGGCACCGCCGCGGTTGCGCCACCCGCACGCCGGGCAAACCAGGACTACAAGACGAAGGTGTCGTTCCACAGCTGCGTGGTGCGTCCCGACAGGGCTTCGAGCAGCGCGGCGGCCTGGTCGTCGGTGAGCGAGGCGATGAAGTCGACCACCGCGCGGCCTCGCGCCAACGTCGTCAGGTCGGCGCCCTCGGGAAGCATCTCGCGCGGCAGCTCGTCGAACTCCTCGCGGGCCAGGCCGAACAGGTCGCGCAGCCGGTGCGGAGCCACCTCGACCTCGTCGATCAGCCACTCGTCGAGGGCTTCGACGAGGTTGCTGATCAGCCTGTCCTGGCCGCGCTGGTGCAGGGCGAGGTCCGGGCGTTGCAGCACGAAGTGCCGGTGCACGAACTTGAGCACCTGCACCTCGTGCCACTGCTCGGGCGCGAGCGCCACGTGGCCGGAGCGGGCCTGGACCGTCCGGTCGACGCGGATGCCCTCCACCAGTCGACGGGTCCAGTCCGCGGAGAACCTGGCCACGGCCTGCTCCGCCTGCTGGGAGCGGTCGAAGGGCACCTCCAGCAGGTCGACCGCCAATTCGGTGCGCACCTTCTTCACCGCGTCGTTGAACACCTCGTCGTCGGCGATCCATCCGTCCTTGGCGTGCAGGCGGCGGCGCAGCAGCTCCAGCGAGGCGCCGGGCCGCGAGTCGCCGGGGGCGACGTGGTCCTCTGCGGCGAACTCCACGCTGTGGCCGAGCCATTCCTGCAGCTCGTGGTGCACGGACGTGAACTGCAGGATGCCGACGCGGTGGAAGTCCTCCAGGTCGTGGATCGCGTAGGCGATGTCGTCGGCGGTGTCCATGATCGACGCCTCGACGGTCTGCTGCCAGTCCGGCACGACCTTCTCGAACGGCAGGCGCGCGTCGAGCAGGTCGTCGAGCTCGGTGCTGTAGGCGGAGAACTTCGCCGCACCGGTGCCCGGTGCCCCGGCGGGCTCCGACGCGCCGCGAGGCAGTTCGGTCGCCTGGCGGGGAACCGGCGAGTTCCTGGTCCACGGGTACTTCAGCAGCGCCGAGCGCACGGCGGCGGTCAGGTCCAGGCCCTTGCCCTCCACACCGCGCACGTCGATGCGGGTGACCACGCGGTAGGTCTGGGCGTTGCCCTCGAAGCCGTCGGGCAGCGCGAAGCGCTCGCGCGCGAGCCGGTCCAGCACGCTCTCCCCGAGGTGCCCGAACGGCGGGTGCCCGAGGTCGTGGCCGAGCCCGGCGGCCTCGACGACGTCCAGGTCGCATCCGCCTAGCTCGTCGAGCTCGGCCCGGGTGACGGGGTCGGCCAGCAGGCGCTCGGCGATGGCGCGGGCGACCTGGGCGACCTTGAGGCTGTGGGTGAGCCGGTTGTGCAGCAGCAGGCCTGATCCGGACGGGCTGACGACCTGCGTGACGCCGCCGAGCCGCGCGAAGAAGGCAGAGGCGGAGATCCTGTCGCGGTCCGCGCGGAACGGGCTCGCGGCCAGGTCACCCGGCACGGTGTGCCCGGTGCGATCGCTGCGGCGGGCGGCGCGTGGTTGCACTTCCTCCATGCGGTCAAGGTATCGGCGGCCACCACGCGGGCCCCAGGGCGGGCGTGATCTGATGATCGGGTGGCGGATGTCGTGGTCGTCGGAGGCGGGCCTGCTGGTCGGGCCGCCGCCTCGGCCTGCAGCGATGCCGGTTTGGCGGTGGCGCTGGTCGATCCGGCGCCGCGCAGCGGCTGGGCGAGCACCTTCGGGTCCTGGGCCGACGAGCTGCCGCCCGACGTCGCCGCGCTGTCGACGGTGATGGACCGCGTTCACCTGCACGGCACGAGCTCCCACGTGTGGCGGCGGCCCTACGCGGTGCTGGACAACACGGCGCTGTGGAAGCACCTGTGGCGCGCCGACGTCACCGAGGTGACCGGCCGCGCGGTCGCCGCCGAGCACGGCCCGACGGGCTCCACGCTGATCCTCAAGGACGGCAGGCGGCTCGCGGCAGGGGTGGTCGTCGATGCCACCGGACCTGCGCGAACGCTCTCCGGCGGACGACCGGCGCACCCGCCTGCGCAGCAGACCGCGGTGGGCTGGGTCGTCGACTCGGCCACGGCCGAGACCTTCTGCGGCCCCGGCGAGGGCGTGTTCATGGACTGGCGTTCGGCGCCGCGCACCCGGGGCGGCTGGCCGACGTTCCTGTACGCGGTGCGGCTGGGACCCGACCGGGTGCTGCTGGAGGAGACCTCCCTCGCCCGTCGTCCCGCGCTGCCGCTGGCCCTGCTGCGGCGCAGGCTCGCCGGCCGCCTGGAAGACGCCGGGATCGACCCCGAGTCGCGGCTGGGCGAGGAACGGGTGCGGTTCCCGGTCGACGATCCGCTGCCCCGTCCCGGCCGGGTCGTGCCGTTCGGCGCCGCGGCCGGATTCGTGCACCCGGCCAGCGGGTTCAGCGTGGCGCGGGCGCTGCGCCGCGCCCCCTGGCTGGCGGCAGCGCTCTCCGGCGGCCTGGCAGGCGTGAAGCCGGGTCCTGCCACCGCAGCGCGGGCGGGCTGGCAGGTGCTGTGGCCGCCGGACGTGCTGGCCGCGCACGTCCTGCGGCAGCGGTCGTTGCGCGCCCTGCTGTCGTTGCCGCCGGAGCTGGTGCCGGAGTTCTTCGAGGCGTTCTTCGAGCTGCCCGAGGCGCACCGGATCGAGTTCCTGTCGGGTGAGGGCACCTCGGCGGGCACGGCGCGCGCCATGTCGGCGCAGTTCGCCCGGGTTCCGTGGAGCGTGCGCCGTAGGATCGTGCTGGGCGGGATGTCGTTCGGGCATCCAGCTGCGAAACACGGTCTCGGCGGAAGTTGATCTGCATCAATTTCACGATGAATAAGCGGTGAATTGGCATCCGCTTTTGCGCCGAACGCGGGACGCGCAAATCACAATCCCGTTTTTCGAGTCGCCCTATTCACACAACGTTCACGCTGCGTGCAGGCCTTTACCCGATAGGCTCTGGCCGTTGTCTACGCAGTGTGATCAGGCAGACTCGGAATGAGGTGCCCGGTGCCACGCGCCGTTCGTCCGGCTGATGTTACGTGCTGCTCAAGCACGCTAAGTTGGTCGGCGGGAATGGCGGCGCTCCGCCGACGAGGAGGAGCTGAGATGTCGGTGAACAGATCGTGAACACGGTCGCTGGAGAAGCATGAGTCGGGGCAATATCGACTCCGTGCTCGCGCTGGTGGACGAAGTGCGCTTCGCGTTCCAGCCATTGATCAACATCAAGACCGGTGCCATCGTCGCGATCGAGGCGTTGGCCCGGCCGGCAGGCGCGCACGTCCAAGACCTCTTCCGAGAGGCGGCACGCCTTCGCCGGCTCACCGAGCTCGATGTGGACTTGGCGGTGAACGCCGTGCACGCAGCGGCGGAGCACGAATCACTGCTCCCCCTGCACGTGAACCTCTTCGGGGGCACCGTGGTCCACGACCACGACCGGCTGGGGCTGCTGCGCGAGAAGCTGCGCGAGGTCGGCAGGCGCGAGCAGGAGATCACTCTCGAGATCGGGCCGCCGTTCGCTCGAATCGACCCGGATCAGCTGCTGGAGGGCATCGGCAAGCTGCGTTCGGAGGGCTTCCAGATCGCCCTCGACGGGGTCGGTGAGGGCGACATCCCGCTGACGATGATCGGTGACATCGGCCCGGCCACCATCAAGCTCGACCGGGGGGTCGTGCAGGGCCTGCCCGACGATCCGGCCCGGGTCGCCGTCGTCGAGTCCGTGCGCCACCTGTGCGAGGCCACCGAGAGCCAGCTGGTCGCCGAGGGCGTCGAGAGCGACCGCCAGCTCAACGCGCTGCGGCGCAACGGCGTGCGCCTGGTGCAGGGCAACCTGCTCGCGCCGGCCGGCCGCAGGCCTCCGACGACGAGCACCGTTCCGGGCGTGGCCGCCGAGGTCACCGACCCGCACTCGCCGACGGTCAGCACCCTGGCCAGCGGCCCGCGCGTGACGGAGTTCCTCTCGCCCGCGACGGTGCTGTCCATGGACGTCACCGCCGACAAGGTGCGCGAGGTGCTGGCCGACCACACCGAGATCAGCGGTGTCGTGCTGGTCGACGAGCACAACCGGCCGAGGCACACCATCGACCGGAACCGCTTCCTGCTGGCGGTGACCGGCCCGTACGGGCACGCGCTGCACGCCAAGCGCCCGGCCTCGCGGCTGGCCGACGAGCCGCGAGTGGTCAACACCGGCACCACCGCGATGGAAGCGCTGAGCATGGTCACCCGCTCCGACCAGTACCGGATGTACGACGACGCGATCGTGGTCGACGAGGCCGGGCGCTGCCTGGGGGCGGTCCGGGCCGGTGACCTGATCCGCGGCATGGCGGAGATGAAGGTCGAGGAGGCCGCCGCGCTCAACCCGCTGACCCGCCTGCCGGGCAGCGACGCGATCGCCCGCGACGTGGCCCGGCGGATCGCCGCCGGGGAGATCTTCGCGGTGAGCTGGCTGGACATCGACGGGTTCAAGGCCGTCAACGACACGGCCGGGTTCTCCGCCGGTGACGACGTGATCCGCTCGATCGGGCGCAGCCTCACCGACGCGGCGGCGGCGCTGACGTCGGTGCAGGTCGGTCACGTGGGCGGTGACGACTTCCTGCTGGTCGCCGACCTGGACGACCTGGTCACGCTGGCCGACTCGGTGCTGGGCACGTCCCGCACCGCGGGCGACGTGGAGATCACCGTCTCGCTGGCCACGCTGGTGTGCACGACGCAGACGGTCGCCGACTACGACGAGGCGTCCAGCAAGCTCGCCCCGCTGAAGCACTACGCCAAGCAGCTCACCGGATCGAGCTGGGTGATGTCCCGACCGGGCTCGGAGCGGATCGAGGTCCTCAGGGGCCACGACCCAGGAGCACCCCCGGTCCAGGCACCACCCCTGACCAGCAC
>NZ_SMLA01000137.1:0-300 GCF_004349225.1 Saccharopolyspora karakumensis | reverse complement strand
CACCACCAGGGAGGCGGCGAGGTCCGCGCCGAACGTCGGCGCGCCGGGCATTCGCCCGGTTCGTGGTTGCGACGTGTCTTCAATTTGCGTTGTCACGATGCCCTCCAGGGCGAAAACGGGAGCGGGCATCGATCCGGGCACCCTGCGCGGTGGGGACCCGGATCGATGCCGCAGGAGCGGGCTTGCTCTACAGCGGGAGGAAGTCCTCGTCTTCCGCCGACTGCGGTGCGACGTAGACCAGACCGGTGTCGATCTCGTAGAACCAGCCGTGCAGGCGAAGCCGACCGGAGTCGATCCGGT
>NZ_SMLA01000136.1:0-301 GCF_004349225.1 Saccharopolyspora karakumensis | reverse complement strand
AACCAGCACCAGGTCACCGTGCCGGAGATGCCCTTCGGAGGATTCGGAATGTCGGGCTACGGAAAGACCCTGTCGGCGATGTCCATCGAGGACTTCACCCAAACCAAGCACGTCATGATCCGGCCTCGAGCCTGACCGAGACGATCGGAGGCCGGTCACCGCGCATCGCGGTGACCGGCCTCCGATTATTATCGCCCCGACCGCAGGAAGCACGACCACCTGCTCGGCCGTCACGACCGACAACTGCCACGCGCTGGCGGCAGCTTCTCGCGGACGACCGGCTCCGCCCGCCCGGTTGCCG
>NZ_SMLA01000135.1:0-347 GCF_004349225.1 Saccharopolyspora karakumensis | reverse complement strand
ACTCACTTGAGAGGACGCGCATCGGTCGGGGAGGTTGCTCGACCCGTGAGCGGAGGTAACCAAGGGCTGGTGATGAATGGGCGGAGCCGCATCCTCTTCCACCACCTGAGCAACCGGCACCGCCGCGGGATCTGAGCGCCTTCGCGGCGAGTGCGCCGTGACGCGACATACTCGAGGAGCGGCGCACGGAGACCACGGAGGCGCTCAGATCCCGCTACCCGCACCGCCGCGCAAAGCAATTCCTCAGCAGTTCTTAGTCCTGGTGGAAGGTCCGGCGGTAGGCGGCCGGACCGATGCCCAGCCGGGCGCGCAGGTGCTTGCGCAGCGAGGTGGCGGTGTTGAGGCCG
>NZ_SMLA01000134.1:0-366 GCF_004349225.1 Saccharopolyspora karakumensis | reverse complement strand
ACCGTGCGGGCATGCAGACGTCCAAGACGATCGTCGCGGTGAACAAGGACCCGGAGGCGCCGATCTTCGAGATCGCCGACTACGGCGTCGTGGGTGACCTGTTCAAGGTCGCCCCGCAGCTCACCGACGAGGTCACCACACGCAAGGGCTGAAGGCCTCGTCCCTGTTCTCGGCGTGCCTGCGTTTCGTGGGTGGGCGCGGGCACGCCAGCATCTCGAAACCACTCTGTGAAGGATCGTGAGCATGGGTGCTGTACAGATCACGCTTGGCGCGATCTCGGTCGCGCTCGGCGTCGTCGCGTGGAGCATGTTCGCCATGACCATCGCCCGATTCGTGCGGATCATCCGCCTCGGGCAACCCGACGGC